>WTKG01000068.1 GCA_011524475.1 Demequinaceae bacterium | reverse complement strand
GAGATGTGTATAAGAGACAGGTGGTGGGTTTCGGAGGGTATGTCTCCACTCCTGTGTATGTCGCAGCACGGCGCGCCAAAGTCCCGATTGTGGTGCACGAGGCGAATGCCCATCCCGGGCTTGCCAACAAGATGGGTGCGCGATGGGCCGCCCGCGTTGCCGTGTCCTACCCCGAAACGCCGCTTCCGAAAGCGGAAGTGACGGGAGTCCCGTTATCTCCAGACATCGTGACGCTCGCACGGACATTGTCGGGCACGAGTGCTCCACAGACACGGATGGACGCGAAAAAAAAGCATGGATGGGCGCCAGACCAGCCTGCGGCATTGGTGATGGGGGGATCCTTAGGAGCTGCCCGTATTAATGAGGCAATAGTGGGGGCAGTGGAGAGCCTCACGGGCCACGGGATAGCCGTTTATCACCTGACTGGCCGCGATAAATCTGCGGACGCGACTGTCGCCTATGGAAACTTGCCGGCAAAGGCTCGTCACCTGTATGTGGTGGCTGAATATTCGCATGCTATGGCGGAGGTGTACGCGGCTTGTGATGTGGTGGTGTGCCGTGCGGGCGCTGGGACCGTGGCAGAAGTCTCGGCACTGAACATCCCCGCTTTGTATGTTCCGTTGCCGATTGGTAATGGCGAACAAGTCCGTAATGCTGCTCCCCCCGTCGATGCCGGAGCTGCGGTGATGATCGAGGACCGTGTGATCACTGCGCATAGTGTGGGTGCGGAAATTGAGCGCATGTTGCTTGACGAGGAAGTGTATTCCGCGATGCGGCACGCAGCCGGAAATGTTGGATATCCCCATGCCACTGCCACCTTGGCGGACATGGTCGAAGAGGTGGCACAGTGACCTCTGTGCAGGGTGATTCTGTCCACTTTGTGGGGGTAGGCGGAGCAGGGATGTCCGCAGTGGCCTGGCTTGCCCACGCGGGCGGGGCGAAGGTGTCTGGTTGCGATGCTTCTACTGGGCCATACCTAGAGGAGCTCAAGGCTCGAGGTATGAATGTCTTAATAGGGCATGACGTCACGCATGTGGAAAGTGCACATTCGATAGTGGTTACGAGTGCAGTGAAATCCGACATGCCGGAGCTGCAGGCCGCACAGAAATCTGGAGTCCCGGTGCTGCATCGTTCTCAAGCGTTGGCGCGCGCGGTGGAAGGAAACCGGGTTATTGCGGTAGCGGGCTCTCATGGCAAAACCACCACTGCAGCGATGACGGCGCACGCATTGCACGCGGCAGGGATTCAGGCGTCTTTTGCTATCGGGGCACCCGTGCGGGGGTTTCCCGATGCTGTGGGCGGTGGCTACCGTGGGACTGCCAAGGTGGCGGTGATCGAAGCCGACGAATCCGATGGTTCGTTTGTGGCCTACACCCCAGATGTTGCGGTGATCACCAATGTAGAACCAGAACACCTTGACCATTTCGACTCCCCGGAAGCCGTGGAAGACGCTTTTGTAGAGTTTGCTTCGCGGGCGCGGGTCGTCATTGTGTGTGCAGATGACGAGGGGGCCGCCAGGGTAGGAGACCGGGTGCGCGGACGTGTAGAGCAGACGATTACCTATGGCATGACTCCACACGCAGATGTGCGCCTGCTGGAAGGCGCCGTGAGGCGAGACGGAACCGACTACCCACTTCAGGTGGCTGTTCCGGGAGTGCACAATCGCCTGAATGCCGCAGCTGCCTGGAGTGCTGCGACCGCAGTGGAAGCCGATAGCCGCACGGCCGCAACAGCGATGCGCGATTTCCCTGGCACCGGGCGCCGTTTTGAGGAGCGAGGCCGCGTAGGGGATGTGCGAGTGATTGACGATTACGCCCACCATCCGACGGAGATAAGGGCCCTTTGTGACGCTGCTCGGGAGCATGGCGCTCGTTCTTTGGTGGTGTTATTCCAGCCGCACCTGTATTCGCGCACCCGCCTGTTGGCACAAGAATTTGCGGCGGCGTTGACGCAGCCAGATACTCACGTGATAGTCACGGGCGTCTACGGCGCCCGCGAGGAGCCACAGCCAGGGGTCAACGCCTCCACTATTGCCGACCATATTCGCCCCGCTGCAGGCGGGACAGCACAGGCGGTGGAAGACATGCGAGAAGCTGCGCAACGTGCGGTAGAGCTCGCCTCGCCTGACACGTGGATACTTACAGTCGGCGCTGGAGACGTCACCGACGCGGCTGACTGGATTCTTGAGGATCTTCTGAGGAAGGCAGAATGACGATCTCTCGCCCTCGTGCGACTGCCCGACCGGATCAACGGGAGGCCCGTCGCGACGAACGTCACCTCGCTCGTGCCGCTCGTCGCGCCAGACTCATACGTGGGGTGGGGGGAAGCCTTATTGCGGTAGGGGCACTCGCGTATCTGGTGTGGTGGTCGCCATTGTTAGGGCTCGACATCGAGGCTGTAGAAGTGACGTATATCGATGGCTCGGGACAAGAAGTCAATACTCGTGAGGGGCAGGACACGGACGTGCTGAGTGTCATCCATCAGTACGCGGGGATTCCCCTGCCGCGCATTGACGCAGATGAAATGCAAACAGCAATTGAGGAATTGCCTGGAGTTTCCACGGCTTTGGTGGAGCGGGCATGGCCGGATGGGGTGAATGTGGCCGTGCAACAACGCCTACCTGTCGCGGCAGTGGCGGATTCCCAAGGAGGTTTTGCGCTTCTTGACTCGAGTGCTCGCGTGATGGAAGTCGTTTCTGACGTTCCGGAAGGATTACCGGTGGTTGATGTTCCGGTGGGCCCGTCCCATGAGGCTGTGTTGCAATCGACTTTGGAAGTAGTGACGCACATGTCTTCAGAGTTGACGGCTCTGGTGGAAAGTATTTCCGCGACAAGTGTGGATTCGGTCGAATTGCGTTTGAGTGACGGGACTCGCGTGGTGTGGGGCAGCAGTGAAGATTCCTCCCTTAAGTCAGAGGTGCTTTTTTTACTGCTTTCTTCGGGTGCGGCGATAGGCGCGAACCGTATTGATGTGTCCGCGCCGGACCTTCCGATTGTCGCCACTGACCCGGTTACTACGCCCGAGAATTAGCTCACGCCACGTGTAAGAACAAGACGGTCGCGAGTGCCGACGTCGGCACAGGCGCCAACTGAAGCCGTGCGATTGTTTTGGGCGACACGCGCGGCGATCCGCGAGTACACCCAGTGCGGACCGTACCGTGTCGTGTAGATAAGCCCTGCTAGGTGTATGTGGGGCCTAGCGAAAGGTTGAGTAGTGGCTTCCTCGCAGAATTACATCACGTCAATCAAGGTCGTTGGCGTGGGTGGCGGTGGCGTGAACGCGGTCAATCGCATGATCGATGTCGGTTTGCGTGGCGCTGAGTTCATCGCGATCAACACTGATGCGCAAGCCTTGTTGATGTCCGATGCTGACGTCAAGCTCGACATCGGCCGCGACCTCACTCGTGGCCTCGGTGCGGGGGCAGACCCTGAAGTCGGACGTAAGGCAGCGGAAGACCACGAAGAAGAAATTGCGGACGCACTGCGTGGCGCAGACATGGTCTTTGTCACCGCAGGCGAAGGTGGCGGTACTGGGACTGGCGGTGCCCCTATTGTCGCCCGTATTGCCCGTTCGCTCGGTGCGTTAACAGTCGGGGTAGTGACGAAGCCCTTTTCTTTTGAGGGTCGGAGGCGTGCCGATCAGGCTGAAGTAGGTATTGAAGCGCTTCGCGGTCAAGTAGACACATTAATCGTGATTCCTAATGACCGGTTGCTTGAGATCGCAGACCAGGATTCGCGCCTCTTGAGTGCCTTTGCGGCTGCAGACCAAGTTCTCCAGGGGGGAGTGCAGGGAATTACTGACCTGATTACTACTCCAGGGCTCATCAACGTGGACTTCAACGACGTCCGCTCTGTTATGCAGGGTGCCGGAACCGCGCTGATGGGCGTGTCGAGCGCGCAGGGAGAAAATCGCGCCGTGGTGGCAGCAGATGAAGCAATTTCTTCTCCTTTGTTGGAAGCAAGCATCGAAGGAGCTCATGGAGTGCTCCTGTCGGTAGCGGGCGGATCAAACTTGGGGATCAAAGAGGTAGAAACGGCCGCCGCCTTGGTGCGTGAGGCGGTCCATCCGGAGGCAAACATAATTTTCGGAACCGTGATTGACGATGCGTTGGGAGATGAAATCCGCATCACTGTGATCGCTGCTGGTTTTGACGGCGGAGCGCCCCCCGTGCGCCGCAGCCCTGGCGCTCTGGGGCAAGTAGATGGTGCGACTTCAGCAGGGACTGATGACGACGGTCTCCCCGCGAACAGCGACTCTGTGCACGCTCCAGTGCCCGCGACGGTCGGAGGGGCCCACGACGACACCATGGTCATGGGTGATGATGACGCAGGACTTGATGTGCCTGCGTTCCTCAAGCGGTAATGATGGACGCCGGGCTCCCGGTTCCCGCTTTTTTCACTGATCGCTCTTCAGGCGCTTCTCTGCCTCCTTACGATGCGAATAATCTCGCGCTTCATGTGGGGGACGAGCAATCTCACGTACATCTCAACCGTGATGCGCTTGAACGCCGCCTAGGTGTCCGCGTGGCGTACATGTCGCAGATCCATTCGGCACATGTACGTGTGGTGGTAAACGCGCAGGAAACTCCCGAGGGGGACGCCCTCGTAACGGCAACTCCAGGACTCGGGCTTGCCGTGTTGGTGGCTGATTGCGCTCCAGTGTTGCTTGCGGACCCCACTGCAGGCGTGGTGGCTGCCGTCCATGTGGGTCGAGCAGGGATGGTGGCAGGTGTGCTCCTCGAAGCCTTCGGTGTCATGATCGACCATGGGGCCAGTCCCGAACACATACATGTGGCGGTGGGGCCCACCATTTGCGGTGATTGCTACGAAGTGCCTACCGCGATGCGCGCCAGTGTGGAGGACTCCATACCGGGAACGGCACGTACCACGTCGTGGGGAACACCCTCTCTTGATATTCGGGCAGGAATTGATTTCCAATGTGCTCAGGCCGGGGTGCGAAAAGTGACCCATCAGTGGGTATGCCCGCGAGAAAACTCTGATTATTTTTCGTACCGACGAGATGGCGTGACGGGTCGCTTTGCTGGTGTGATCGTGAATCCACAACTTCCGTAAGGAACACGCTTATTTTTTGTCCCAGCAGTGGGCAGGAGCGAGTTCTTTCTCGGGCGTGTCGTTCCACTGTCTGAGTGTGTCGCGAGCGTACGGTGTGACACACGTGACAAAAGTCTAGAAGTGGGAGCACGTCATGAGCGCATTACACAAGACGATGGTGTATCTGGGTTTCAGCCCTGATGAACGCGAAGATGTGGGGTACCACGAGGATGAACTTGCCCCGGTAACGCAGCTGCACGATGTGCGTGGAGTTCAGCAGGAGGGTGAAGGTCTCCGCAGGATCCAAACCGTACATCCACGCGCATACAGCGATGCCCGCATTATTGGCGAAGCATTCCGCCAGGGTGTTCCAGTTGTCATGAATTTAACCGAGATGGACGAAGCAGAAGCCAAGCGCCTAGTGGACTTTGCGGCAGGCCTTAGTTTTGGTCTGCACGGAGTGTTGGAGCGGGTGACCACCGCGGTTTTCTTGCTCTCTCCTGCGCATGTGGCAGTGGAGGTAGAGTCGGAATCGCCGGCTACTGCGCCCTCTTCCCTCTACGACGCTCGCTAGGACGATATGGCCACTCTATTGCCGTGGCTTGACCTTGCCCTGCTTCTGTACGTCTGGCTCTTATTCGGGCGACTCATCATTTCTATTGTGTTCCGGATGTCTCCGAATGCTCGTCCTACCGGTGTCGGACTTGTTTTTCTTGAAACGGTGATGACCCTTACGGACCCTCCAGTGAAGTTCTTCCGTCGTCTCCTTCCGAATGTGCGAATTTTTGGAGTGGAGCTCGACCTGTCGCTTGCCGCATCCATTCTGGCTGTATCGCTTCTGCGGCAGGTTCTCTATCTGGTTCCGGTTTAGTCACCGCTGCCCGGCTATAGTAAATTTTTCATTGCACATGAGTTACGCAACGGCGAAGTGAGGATGGTTCGCATCATGACACTGCTCACGGCAGAGGACGTGCTCAACAAGCAGTTCTCGAAGACCAAGTACCGTGAGGGCTTTGATCAGGACGAAGTCGACGACTTCTTGGATCAGGTTGCGACCACCATCGGTGAGCTCACAGAAGAACGTGATCGTCTACGTGCAGAATTGGACGCGCGTCCCGCTGCGACACCGTCCACTCCAGCAAGTGAACTGCTGACAGCCGCAACGGACCCAGTCGCCCCGGCCTCCCCGTCATCCATGCTTGAGATGGCGCAGAAACTCCATGACGATTACGTCAGCACGGGCGAGAAAGAGAAGGACCGTATTCTCTTCAATGCTCGCTCGGAGGCAGACAGGATCCTTCACAAGGCCAAAGAAGAGGCAGAAGAAAGGCTTCTGACGCTCGGAAACGAACGTGGGGACATCGAACGCCGCATTGACGACCTCCGGCGTTTCGAAAGGGATTATCGTGCCCGCTTGCGCACGTATCTTGAGAACCTCCTGGGAGACTTGGACCACGGGGCGGGCAAGGACCGCATGCCGAATAGTTCTCCGCAGATTTAGCGCCCAGCGTAGAAAATTGCATTGAGGTGCCGTGAAGGCTAGTGTCTCTTCACTACGAAAGGGGTCTGCCATGAATTCGCCAGAGGTGACCATCATTGTTGTGGACCCGGCAGACGTTGCCGCCGCCGATGCTCGCGCCCTGCCTGTCCGAGCGGGAGATGATGCCTGGAAGGTGGCCGAACTACGAGGAATCGTGAAGACCCTCAATTCTGATGTGGAACGTCTCGTGGGAGAAGTGCACGACACGCAAGAAGAACTTGACGACCTCTTGCACACCTCTGAAGGTGCTGGTGATGATCAAGCAGACGCCGGCTCCACCGCCCTGGAGCGCGAACAAGAAATGTCTATTGTGAACAACACGCGTGACATGCTGGAGCAAAGCGTGGAGGCCTTACGACGTATCCAGGACCACCGCTTTGGCGCGTGTGTGGTGTGTAGCGAAGGAATCGGCAAGGCGCGCCTCCAAGCCTTTCCTCGAGCGACCCATTGCGTCACGTGCAAGCAACGCGAAGAACGTCGATAGTCGTTGCCGTTGCGGCACTTGTGTTTGTCGCAGATCAGGCAACAAAAATGTGGGCGCTTGCCACACTAGATCCTGGCGAACGTGTACCCCTGCTGGGAGAGGTTATCTCCCTCGAACTTACATTTAATACGGGAGCTGCACTTTCTCTCCTGGCTGACCACACATGGCTTGTGACTGTCATCATGATTGCGGTGACAGTGGCGGTCGTGGTTTATGCGCGAAGGGCAGCGCACATGGCGGCCGCGGCGCTTTTCGGTGCGGTGATTGGCGGGGCGCTTGGCAATATTGCGGATCGGTTGCTGCGCGGTGATGGATGGGGTCGCGGAGCGGTAGTGGACATGATCAACTATGGCGACCTGTTTATTGGAAATGTCGCGGACATCGCAATTGTCGGTGCAGTGAGCATGGGGGCAATTGCAGCAATGAGGGGAGTGACGTTTGTGACTCCGCCTGCCCCGAATACTCCCGAGGTTCCTCAGACACGCTCAGGCACGTGAACGAGACAAGACACCAGGAACATCAGATTCCTCGCGACCTCGCGGGTCAGCGGGCCGACACGGTCGTGGCAGGGATTCTTGCTGTCTCGCGTACCAAGGCCGCGGGCCTTATTGGAGCGGGGTGCGTAACTCATGAGGGTCGAACGCTAGTGAAATCTGATGTCCTGGAAAGAGGCACATTAATTATTTCGCAGCCTTCTGAGCAACCGGCAGAGCAAGAAATCCTGTGGAAGGAGTCTCTGCAGGTGAAATTTGAAGATGACCATGTGGTAGTTATCAACAAGCCAGCTGGCGTAGCGGCCCACGCATCACCAGGGTGGAGTGGCCCCACTGTTCCAGGTCAACTGGCGGCTGCGGGAATCCCTTTGGCTCGCGTGGGGCCCGCTGAAAGAGAAGGAATCGTACATCGATTGGATGTGGGCACCACAGGACTTATGGTCGTGGCGAAGACGCCTCTGGCGTATACCCGACTGAAAGCGGCATTCAAAGCCCGCGACGTGGAGAAGATTTATCACGCATTGGCTCAGGGACATATAGACCCGACGGAGGGCACTATTGATGCGCCGATCGGGAGGCATCCCGGTGCTACCTATAAATTTGCTGTGACAGCAGAAGGTAAACCCTCCATCACCCACTACGACACGCTTGAGATGATGCCTGCCGCCTCGTTGCTGGAAGTCCGCCTAGAGACGGGGCGTACACATCAAATCAGAGTCCATGCTGCTGCGATGCGTCACCCGCTTGTAGGTGACCTCACCTATGGGGCAGACCCCACACTCGCTGCGCGTCTTGACCTGGAACGGCAGTGGTTGCATGCGGTCAGACTCTCTTTTGCCCACCCGGCCACGGGG
Source organism: Demequinaceae bacterium (assembly GCA_011524475.1). Taxonomy (GTDB): domain Bacteria; phylum Actinomycetota; class Actinomycetes; order Actinomycetales; family Demequinaceae; genus WTKG01. Next base: position 5,180 of record WTKG01000068.1, on the reverse strand, counting down.
GAGACCGTTACCGTCGCAAGTGAATACCCCAGCGATCTTGCCGCGGCACTGGAAGTTCTCCGACTGTAATTGCCACCAGGTTGGGCGCGCGGCACCATAGAGACATGAAAACAGAGAAGGTGACCACGGCAGAACAGTTTCAGGCGATTATGGACATTCGTTTTGAGGTGTTTGTCCGGGAACAAGGGGTGTCTGTAGAAGGCGAGCGTGACGCCTATGACGATGACCCCAGCACCGTGCACTGCATCGTGACTGACGCCGCAGGAACCTGTCTAGGAACAGGCAGACTTGTGGCCCCAGTTTCTTATGTGGAAGGTGAGGGGAACCCTCATATAGGACGGGTGGCGGTATCGAGTCGCACGCGTACAGCGGGGGTGGGCCGCGCGATTATGGATTTTTTAGAACGTGAGGCACTTCATTTGTACGGTCGCGATGGCACCGTAAGAGTGGAATTAAGTGCCCAAGATCACGCACTGGGGTTCTATCGAAAGTTGGGTTATCACATTCACGGGGAGCGTTACCTGGATGAGGGCATCTGGCATCACGACGCGTATCGCGATGTCGACAGCACTTCCGTGGACGACTAAAACCCGCACCATTGGGGCGATTGCCCGATGATGTGTGCGGCGCGCGCACGAGTGGGCGGAGCGGCGCAGGCACCAGTTCTAGAATCGTCGTCATGGCCGGCTCCGACTTTGTGCATCTCCATGTTCATACGGAGTATTCGATGCTGGATGGCGCGGCCCGCATTGACGATCTGATGGGGGAGGCCTCGCGGCTGGGGCAGACCGCGATGGCTACTACAGACCACGGCTACATTTTCGGGGCCTTCGAGTTCTGGCGCAAAGCCCGCGAGGCCGGTATTAAGCCCATCATTGGTCTCGAGGCATACCTCACTCCTCGTACCGCCAGGCACGACCGCTCGCGGGTGCTGTGGGGCACAAAGGAGCAACAAGACGCGGGGGATGACGTCAGTGCTGGAGGTTCATACACCCATGCGACTATGTGGGCAGAGACCACTGCCGGTATGCATAATCTTTTCCGTCTCGCGTCCTATGCCAGCCTCGAGGGTCACCTCTACAAGCCGCGTATGGATCGAGAACTTCTTCAAAAATACGCCGGCGGCGTCTTGGCTACCACGGGGTGCCCTTCCGGAGAAGTGCAGACCCGGCTTCGCCTGGGACAATACGAAGAAGCACGCACTGCTGCCGCCGAATTCCAGGACATCTTTGGGCGCGGAAATTACTTTGTGGAACTCATGGATCACGGACTGGATCTCGAACGCCGAGTGTATGAAGATCTCATTCGGCTAGCCCAGGACATCGGTGCTCCATTGGTGGCCACGAATGATTTGCACTACCCACGTCAATCTGATGCGCATGCCCATGAGGCTCTGCTTTGTGTCCAGAGCGCTTCTACTTTGGTGGAACCAACCACCGCGCAAGGGGGATCACGCTTCGCTTTTGATGGCGACAGCTACTACGTGAAGTCGGCTGAGGAGATGCAACGCCTTTTCGCTGATTATCCCGAAGCTATTTCTCAGACGGTGGAAATCGCGGAACGTTGTGAGGTGGAATTCAATCTCGCCGCGGACTACATGCCTCGTTTTGAGTGCCCGCCGGGGCAAGACGAACACTCCCATTTTGTTGCGGAGGTGCAACGCGGCCTCCATTCCCGTTACGGAGACAACATTCCCGCTCCGGTGCAAGAGCGCGCAAATTTTGAGATCGAAGTCATCGCCGACAAGGGATACCCGGGGTACTTCTTGGTGGTGGCAGATTTTGTCCAATGGTCAAAAGACAATGGGATTCGAGTGGGGCCAGGGCGTGGTTCCGGTGCAGGATCGATGGCCGCGTATGCAATGGGAATCACGGACCTTGATCCGTTAGAACACGGCCTCTATTTTGAACGATTCCTTAACCCGGAACGTGAATCCAAACCTGACTTCGACATTGATTTTGATGAACGCCGCCGTAGTGAAGTGATTGCGTATGTCAGTGAGAAATATGGCACAGACAAGGTTGCGCAAATTGTCACGTACGGCACTATCAAAGCGAAACAGGCGTTGAAAGATTCCGCCCGAGTTCTCGCGAAACCCTATGCACTGGGAGAGACTCTCACGAAGGCCTATCCCGACCCTCTTCAGGGCCGCGATCTTTCTTTGAGTGGCGTGTTTGACCCGAACCACGAACGTTATTCCGAGGGCAAAGACTTCCGGGCACTAGTCGAGGCAGATGAGGAAGCAAGCGAGGTTGCAGATTTAGCACGCGGGCTTGAGAACCTGAAACGTCAGTGGGGCGTCCACGCCGCTGGGGTGATCATGTCTGATACGCCTCTTATCGACATCATTCCGCTGATGAAGCGCGAACAAGACGGTGCTGTCATCACCCAGTTTGACTTCCCCACGTGCGAAGAGCTCGGTTTGGTGAAAATGGATTTTCTGGGGTTACGCACGCTTACGTTGTTGGATGACGCACTCGAGAACATCACCGCCAACGGCAAGCAGCCGGTAGTGCTTGAAGAACTACCTCTGGAGGACAGCGCAACCTTCGCTCTTTTGGGTAAAGGCGACACCCTGGGCGTCTTCCAACTTGATGGCGTAGCGATGCGTCAGCTGTTGAGGCAGATGCGCCCAGACTCTTTTGAAGATATTTCCGCTGTGCTTGCCTTGTACCGGCCAGGCCCCATGGGAGTTAACTCTCATGTGAACTATGCCTTGCGTAAGAACGGGAAACAGGCCATTGAACCTATTCATCCCGAACTCCAGGAACCTCTCCGTGAGGTTCTTGATGTCACCTATGGCTTGATTGTCTATCAAGAACAAGTGCAGCGCGTCGCTCAAATCGTTGCCGGCTATTCATTAGGACGTGCAGACCTGCTCCGGCGCGCCATGGGGAAGAAAAAGCCGGAGGTATTGGCGAAGGAGCTAGAACCTTTTAGTGCAGGAATGAGGGAGCGTGGATTCTCGCAGGAGGCCATTACCGCGCTGTGGGAAACGTTGGTGCCTTTTGCCGATTACGCCTTCAATAAGGCACACACGGCGGCATACGGGGTGTTGAGTTTTTGGACCGCGTACCTCAAAGCCCATTACCCGACTGAATTCATGGCTGCCTTACTCACCTCTGTCCAGTCGGATAAAGACAAGTCGGCAATGTATCTGGCGGAATGCCGCCGGATGGGAATCACAGTGTTACCGCCGGATGTCAATCAGTCATATGCAACCTTTAGTGCGGTGGGAGATGACATTCGATTTGGGCTATCCGCAGTACGTAATGTGGGCACCCAGGTGGTAGCAGACATTGTCAAAGCCCGAACAGAGCACGGAAACTTTGAATCATTTACCGACTTCCTCGACAAGGTCCCCGCATCGGTGTGTAACAAACGCACCATTGATTCTCTGATTAAGGCGGGGGCTTTTGATTCATGCGGGCAACGTCGCAGAGCATTGAGTGCAGTCCATGAACAGGCTATTGATTCTGTCGTGGGAGTGAAAAAGCAAGAAGCCACGGGCCAGTTTGATTTGTTTGGGGCGGCTTCCGACATGGGAGATGCCGTGCGCGTGGCGGTTCCTGACTTGGAAGAGTGGGATAAACGCACGCTGTTGAACTTCGAACGCGACATGTTGGGTTTGTACGTGTCTGACCATCCGCTTTCAGGTCTCGACCAGGCCCTTCGCTCACATTCCAGTCACCAAGTCTTGTCTGCGACGACGTCTCACGGGGTGCGCGAGGGAGACCAGGTTACTTTTGCAGGCCTCCTCACTCGCGTGGATCGTCGAATAGCGAAATCCGGGAACGCGTATGGAATTGTTGCTCTGGAGGACATGACGGGAGAAGTCGAGATCAGTTTTTTTGGCAGGACCTATGAAAAATATGGACGTGACCTGAGCGAAGATGCAGTCATGGTGATCAAGACTCGTGCGCGTGAACGAGACGGAGGGGCTTTACAGTTCTCCGCAATCGATGTCACTCGTCCGAGCATGGAACATCACGACACCACTCCCGTGGCGATTTCTTTACCAGCCCAACGAGTCACGCCTCCGGTCGTGGATCAGGTCAAAGAGATTTTGTCGTCCCACCCTGGCACTATTGAGGTGCGGATGATTCTTACCGGCCCTGGAGAACCCATCACCATGCGGCTTGGTGACGAATTTAGGGTTTCCCGTTCAAGTGCGCTGTTTGGGGACTTAAAGGCCGCATTCGGTGCGAGTGTGTTAGTGGGGTAGATGAGCGAGTCACGGACGGCCAGCCGACACGGTGACGACACCCGTCGTACTGTGTTGCGCTGGTTTCGCCGTTTACGCCCCCTAGAGGCGCAAGATGCCCGGGACCGTATTCAAACAGTGCTGTTTACCGCGACCGGGATCGCCGCTGTCATATTCACGGCCATACACCTGCCGAAAATCATGGACCAATATCGCGAACTTGCGTTTAGTTATTGGGTGATGGCACTCATCGTGGGCGTCGTATTACCAGGATCTTTGGTGCTGATAGCCCGTATTACTGAGCCGTATGTTGCGCGCATCATCGCGGGAGCGACAGTGCTTCTTTTCTCTGTCACTCATGCATTGTGGCCCTTAGCGATGACGGTAGATGTTCATCCAGATGTGCCGTGGCTGCAAGGAGTAAACGCGATTCCCGCCTTCTTGGCGGCCGTGGTGTGGCAACGCTGGCCGGTATGGATATACGCCTTCGCGCAATTACCTATTGTGCTCGTCACCGAGGCATTGAGCACCGATGGTGGTGTGCGGCTTGCCGTCTTGTCTGGCACAGTCTCGTTATTGTTTTCCGTCATTTTGGTAGGTGTGGGAGTCGCGCTGATGGATGCGGCAGATAAGCACGATGCGTTGTCGCGTGAGACCCGCACCGAAGCGGCTCGTGCCGCTTCGGCTACTACTGCGGTGCGTGAAGAATCACGTATTGACGGAGTGGTCCATGACCGAGTGTTGGTGGCGCTACTTGTCGCGTCACGAGGGGAAGACCCGGAACGAGTGTCTCAGCATGCCATTCGCGCTATTGAGGCGCTGTCTTCCCTTGCCGCCGACCGTAACGACGAGGTTGCTTATTCCGTCGCAGACGCGCTTGATGCGTTGCGCAATGCCGCTACCTCTGCCCGCGACAACCTCCCCGTGGAGATTTCTGTGGCAAGCAAGGAACATATTCCTGCGATGGCCGTACGAG
>WTKG01000066.1 GCA_011524475.1 Demequinaceae bacterium | reverse complement strand
CAAGGGTACCGCGTGGACGTGCTGACCGAAACCTCAGCTATGCCTGCGGATGGCACGCCAGGCATGCACCGGGTAATGCCGTGCATATTTGCGCCATTGATTGACGTAGGCGAGAAGCACGAAAACCCATCGACGAATATTGCGTTCTGCACGGTAGACAAAGGGACGCGCGACTCCGGTGGCCCGAATGATGGAACGCACCTGCGCTGTCAGGCGAGAGTCGTCGAGGTATCTCATCAGTAAACCCGTGGGCACCACTGAATACAGGACAGACGTCTCCACGCGCGTCACGGGAGCCTTCTCTGCGTGGATGACGTCGTTCACGAGCCACGCCATGGGGTTGACCCCGGCTGCCGTGACGTAGTGACAATTGCGCCCAATACGCGGGTTTACCTCCATGAAGTACGCGGTCCCATCGCGAGGATCCACCTTCACATCAAAATTGGCAAAGCCGCGGTATTCCACCTGGTCAAAAAAGGCCACTGCCGCATCTAGCAGAGCGTCATCTCGGTAGGTGTACATCGCCGCAGGGTTGCCCAGCCCGGAGGGAGTGTGTTCTTCCAGCAACACGTGGGCAGAGACCTGCAGGGTCACCTCGCCATGACTGTCGACATAGGCAGTGATCGATCGCTTCTGAGCGTCATCACCAGGAATGTATTCCTGAACTAAAAAATCTCCCGAGTAGTCGGCGGCACACAACGCCTCCCATAACGCGTCACATTCTTCGCGCGTGGACAGCACAAAAACTTTCTTCTTACCCGGGAAAGAAACCTGCTGGTACTCGGCGCTCGAGGCTGGTTTCGCGACTACCGGAAACTCCAGTTGCGCTAACCGAGGAGGCTTGTGTTGGAGCCCCTTCTTGGGGCGGATATGCACTGTGCGCGGCGTGGGAATGCCGGCGCTGGCACACAGGTCGGCGAATGCCGCCTTGTCTGACACCTGGGCTACTACGTCACGCGAAGCGAAGGGAATGACATAGGCGGGTTCGAGCCTGTCTCGGTGTCTCACCAAGGTGCGTACCAGCCAGTCAGAATTCGCCACCACAAGGCTGCGCGTTCCTGGGCGACGCTCCGCAATCTCCAGCAGTCGGGTCACAATTTGTTCTTCATCGTGACCATCATCGACCAACTCAAGGTCAAGAATCGTGGAGTGGGCCACAGGGCCCAGCGCCGCACCAGCCACAACTATGGGACGCACTCCGAAGGCTTCATGGAATGCCCGGGCAAGGGCATAGGTACCGATGTCTGCACCGAGAACGACTGGCGCCGGAATAGGCGGACGGGACAATTCGCGGGGCACCTGTTTATCTTAAGGCCACGGCTGGCCACCACCACGGGAGACCCACGTTCCTGTGGCGTACAACGCAGCGGGCTTACCCAGAAGAATCTGTACCACCCGCGTCCCCTGGTGGTGGAGGAGACTCACTGGGAGCCGAAGACGGATCCGTCGACGGTGAGGGAGAAGGCTCAGGTGACGGAGACGGGGACGGTGAGGGAGAAGGTTCGGGTGACGGCGACGGAATGATGGCTTCTCCCACAAATGTGCGGGAGGGGAAAGCCTCCACTGGATATGCCTCCAGGATGGGCCCCATCATCCAGGTCCATACTCGCGCGGGGATCGTGCCGCCCGTGATCGTGGAGAACCCGCCAAACGGGGTGATCGATTCGGGGGAGCCATCCTCTGCCACCTGATACACCGTCACGCCGCCCACCACTTGCGGTGCGAATCCCACAAACCACGAAGCCTTCACGTCTGTCTCAGTGCCGCTCTTGGCTGCAATGGGACGTCCCAATTGGGAGGCATATCTTCCCGTGCCGCGAGTGACCACCTGCTGCATGGCATACGTGACTTCCGCAGATACGTCCGAACGCAGTACGCGCGTGCGGGAAGGGTTCGCTGAGTACACCACTGACCCATCGGGACGCAGCACCTCGGCCACGAGGTATGGCTCCACGCGCACGCCTCCGGTGGCAAGTGTCGCGTAGGCCCGGGCCAGGTCAATGGGATGCGGGGAGGCGGTGCCGAGCACGTTGGCCGGGTTGTCTTCTAGCCCCGCGGTGTCTTCCGGAATGCCGAGCCGGATGGCAGCCTCCCGCACCGCCGCTGGACCCACATCCGCCCCAAGTTGAGCGAACACGGTGTTCACCGAATTTGCCATGGCGTCCGTGAGATCAATCTGCCCAAAGTCGCTGCCAGCAAAGTTGCGTACGGGACGGGTGAAGCCTTCGATGTCGAGACCAGAATCTCCGTCGTATTCAGATTCAAGCGCGATTCCCTGCTCCAACGCCGCCACCAAAGCAAAGGGCTTGAAAGTGGACCCTGCTTGAGCGATGTCCTGAGTGACGGCGTTGCGTTGCACGGCAAGGTAGTCGTCGCCGCCGTACATCATGATGATGGCACCACTAGACGCATCTATGGCGACGGCCGCGATGCGCAGGTTGGGGTCTGCGCCGTCGGGAACTTTGGCCACCGCGGCACGGCCTGCTTGTTGGGCTTTGCGGTCAATCGTGGTGATGATGCTGTAGCCGCCCGCGTCAATTTGTTCGCGAGTGAGGCCGGTCACGGCTTCTACCTCTTCAATGGCGGCCTGGAGAAGATACC
>WTKG01000188.1 GCA_011524475.1 Demequinaceae bacterium | reverse complement strand
TCGTCACAAGGTTATAAACGTTGTTGGACCAGTTTTGAATCGTGGTGTAACGCACGCGCGCGTTTTTCTTCACCACAATCTCTACCACCGCGCTGTGGAGCGAATCCGAAGAGTAGATCGGAGCGGTGCAACCCTCGACGTAGTGCACATAGGAACCCTCGTCGGCAATGATGAGGGTGCGTTCAAACTGCCCCATGTTTTCGGTGTTAATGCGGAAATAGGCTTGCAACGGAATTTCTACGTGCACGCCCGGAGGAACGTACACAAAAGATCCTCCCGACCACACGGCAGTATTCAACGCCGCAAACTTGTTATCTCCCACCGGGATGACGCTGCCGAAGTACTCCTTAAAGATGTCTTCGTGTTCCTTGAGGCCGGTGTCGGTGTCAACAAAAATCACACCTTGCTCTTCCAGGTCTTCCCGGATTTGGTGATACACCACTTCCGACTCGTATTGCGCCGCAACCCCTGCCACGAGGCGCTGCTTCTCCGCCTCGGGAATGCCCAGCTTGTCGTACGTTTCTTTGATGTCATCCGGGAGGTCTTCCCACGAAGATGCCTGCTTTTCGGTGGAACGCACAAAGTACTTGATGTTGTCGAAGTCAATTCCCGACAAATCTGACCCCCAGTGAGGCATGGGCTTCTTGTCGAAAAGCCGTAAACCTTTGAGCCGAAGATCCCGCATCCACTCAGGCTCGTTTTTGAGCGCACTAATGCGGCGCACGACTTCTTCGTTAAGGCCGCGTTCAGCAGAGGCGCCAGCGTCGTCGGAGTCGTGCCAACCGTATTCGTAACTCCCAAGAGAGGCGATTGTCTCTTCTTGTGTCAGCGGGGTATTTGTGGGGGCTGTCATGCCTTTCCTCCGGTCGTTCCCGCAGTCAGCGGGATATGGGTGGTGCACACGTGAGCACCGTGCGCCAATGTGGACAATCTCTGAACATGGACATCAAGCACTCGGGAAATCATGCGAGTTTCTGCTTCACACCATTCTGGTGCCTCTTCGGCAACTTTTTGAACAGGACAATGACCCTGACACAGTTGCACCGCGGTTCCGCCGGGAACAGGTCGCACGGATGTCGCGTACCCTTCTGTTCCCAATGCGTTGGCGAGGGCTTCCACCCGCTCCTCTAGCGGAGCATCGCTATCGATATGCGACGATACCGTGGCCTCAAGTTTTGCCGCGTGTGCTTCTACAAAATCTGCCAACGTGTTGTGTGTACGCATATGGTTCATCGCCTCTGCGGCAATACCTGCGTATCCATTGGTAAGAGACGCGTGTCCACGCGACGTCGCTACAAAAGAACGCGCCGGCCTGCCACGACCGCGATCTGGGTTCATGGCAGGGTCATGGTCTTCAATGAGCCCCTCGTGCTCTAAGGCAGCAAGGTGACGGCGCACACCGGTCGCCGTGAGATTCAGTTCTTCCCCGAGGGCGGAGGCGTTGATCGGGCCGACGCGCGCAATAAGGCCCAATACCCGTTCTCGGGTGGACTCATCATGCATTGCGCATCCTTTCCCCAGGGATACCCCTGACCATGACAGACATTTTAGCAACAATGTTGTTGTGTAATTTGTTCCCCGCCTAACTACTGCCACGCGGCCGTCCCATGCGGCAGTAGTCTGCTTCCGTGCAGGCTCTTACCTTGGTGACGGAACTAACGACCAATCCCTCCACGTCTTCCACGCAGGTAGTGCTTGGCCTTGCGATTGCCGTAGTACTCGCAGTGGGGGTGCCCCCTCTGGTGCTACGTGCTACCGCACGAAGGATTGGCCCTTTCCTTGCCCGCCACAGCCGTGGGCTCACGTTCGCAAACATCGTGACGCAAATCGGAATCATTGTCACGGGCGGTGCCGTACGCCTGACGGGTTCAGGCTTGGGGTGCTCCACGTGGCCTGAATGCGAGCCCGGAAGCTACACCCCCGTAGCCGTAGCCGCTACCGATTTCCATCAATGGATCGAATTCGGAAACCGTTTGCTCACTTTTATTCTTCTCGCAGTTGCCGTACTCGTTGCCATTGCTCTGTGGCATGGGCAACGCCACCTGCGGTGGTGGGGGCTCGTGCCGTACATAGGAGTAATCGCTCAAGCCGTGCTGGGTGGAGTCACGGTACTCACGGACCTATCCCCCCTCGTGGTCGGAGCGCACCTCATCGTCTCTGCAGGGTTGGTGTGGAACGCTGTGTGGCTGTGGCGGCGCGCGTCAGGCCGTGAATTCCAGGGACATCACAGCCTGGACGTCATGCGTAAGGCATCACTTCTTACGCTTATCCCCGTAGTGGTGTTAGGGGTACTCGTGACGGGGGCCGGCCCGCATGCCGGAGACGCCGCGACTCCGCGTTTGCCATTGCATCCTGGCGAAATGTCCCGTATTCATTCTTTTTCTGCATGGATATTTACCGCGACTGTTGCCGGGCTGGTGTTCCTCGTATGGAAACAAGGCTCCCGTGTGCCAGGTCTAGCGATGCGTTCCGTTATGACACTCGTCGCTGTCACCCTGGCGCAAATCGTGATCGGCTACGTCCAATACTTCACTGGCCTGCCCATCCTGATTGTCGGAGCCCACCTGCTGGGGCTGGGAGTGCTGGTCGCAGTACACGCGTGGG
>WTKG01000025.1 GCA_011524475.1 Demequinaceae bacterium | reverse complement strand
CGGAGTGCTCTTCATCGGAGTGCTCCTCGTCGGAGTGCTCCTCGTCGGAGTGCTCTTCGTCGGAGTGCTCGAGTGGGGCAGCAAGGCCGTTTGCTTCTGCGACCTCGATAGCCTCATCCACGCTTGGCTGAAGCCCTTCTACATACAGCACCAACGCAGAGTCGCCAATCAGCCGCACGCTGGCGGGGGACAACTCCAGGTCATGGGGGTCCACCCCTGGTGCAGTAAGTAGTTCGACGGAGACGTTATCTCCGCCGACGCGTTCGCCCACGAAAGCAAGCGGGTAGAGGCCCGCAGCGATACTGAGCGTGTCTGGTGATTCTGTTTCTGTGGCGCTACAGCCAGCAACGACGAGCGAAAGCGCCGCTGCGGATCCGATTATGTGTGTTGTTTTTTTCATGTAGGCCACTATACACAAACGATAATCATTCGCAATAAAGGAATTTTGTTGCACAGTAAATCACCGTGGAACGGCGGGCTGCTACATGTGTTTTCGCACCACGGCTAGACTTTTGGCCGACGCACCAGCCAGGTGCGCACGACCTCAGGAGTAGCGGTGGCACCTTCTCGCCTCGACAATGTAATTTCCGTGGCGAAGCGCCGCGGCTTCGTCTTTCCGTGTGGAGAAATCTACGGAGGTACGCGGTCTGCCTGGGACTACGGGCCCCTGGGCGTGGAACTCAAAGAGAACATCAAGCGCCAATGGTGGAAGTCCGTTGTCTCGAGCCGTAATGACGTGGTGGGCCTGGACTCGTCCGTGATTTTGCCTCCCCAGGTGTGGGAAGCATCGGGTCACATCAAAGCTTTTGTGGATCCTCTGGTGGAATGTCTCAGTTGCCACAAGCGCTTCCGCGAAGACCACCTTATTGAGGCATTCGAAGAGAAAAAAGGGCGTGCGCCGGAAGGCGGGTTGGCAGAGATTGCCTGTGACAATTGCGGTACCCGTGGCGAATATACGGAACCCAAAATGTTTAACGGGCTCCTGCGCACCTACTTAGGCGCAGCCTCCGATGAGTCTGGTCTGCATTACCTGCGGCCCGAGACGGCCCAGGGAATCTTCGTCAATTTTGACAATGTGATGCGCACGTCTCGCACCAAGATTCCCTTCGGTATCGGCCAGATCGGTAAATCTTTCCGCAACGAGATCACGCCCGGAAACTTCATCTTCCGCACTCGTGAATTTGAACAGATGGAGATGGAATTCTTTGTGAAGCCCGGCTCTGACGAAGAGTGGCACCAGTATTGGATCGATGCCCGTACCGATTGGTACGTAGACCTCGGGATTGACCGCGACAACCTGCGTCAATATGAGCACCCGCAAGAAAAACTTAGCCACTACTCCAAGCGCACCGTGGATATTGAATACCGGTTCGGATTCCAGGGAAGTGAATGGGGAGAGCTGGAGGGAGTCGCCAATCGCACCGACTTCGACTTGACCACTCACACCGAACATTCCGGCAAAGATTTGTCCGTTCTCGACCCAGAAACGAACGAACGCTACACCCCGTACGTTATTGAACCGGCGGCAGGTTTGACGCGTTCCCTCATGGCGTTCCTCGTCGAGGCCTACACCGAAGAAGAAGTGCCTACAGCGAAGGGAGGAACCGAAGTGCGTACCGTGCTCCGGCTTGACCCTCGCCTGGCTCCCATCAAGGCGGCCGTGTTACCACTGTCGAAGTCAGACGAACTTGTGCCCACCGCAGATGCGCTCTCGCAGGAACTCCGTTCCCTCTGGGCAGTAGACCGCGACGTGACTCAGTCCATCGGCAAGCGGTACCGCCGTCAAGACGAGATTGGCACCCCGTTTTGCATCACCGTGGACTTTGACACCAAAGACGACCAGGCAGTGACCATCCGTGACCGCGACACTATGCAACAAGAACGCGTGGCCCTCGACAAGGTGAAGGGATACCTCGCCGAACGTCTCGCTGGAGTGTAGACACAGTGGGGCATACGCACGAGACAAAGCCCCCGCGGGCTTCGGAACGCACCTCTACGGTGTTGTCTGCCATCGTGGGGCTGGTGATTGCGCTCACCGCGGTGGGGGCTGCGGCGGTATGGCCTCAGGATTACTCCTTCTTTGGCAGCCTCACCACCACGGCGGAAGACACCGAGTGGGTGGTGGCGGTGGTCACCGAAGGCCCATTTGAAGGTGAGTCTGGCCCCGAGTACTCTGCAGAAATTGTGGGGGGTCAGGGTCAAGGTACCTTCACTATTCTCCCCACCGGGGATCCGGGATACGCCGTCGAGGTGGGGGACCGCATACGCGCGCTCGCGTTCCCTGACGGCACGTTAGTGTTCGCCGATTTTGAGCGCAGTTCACCGATTCTGATTCTGTTAATCGTGTATATCGTGCTCGTGATCGCAGTGGCGTGGTGGCGAGGAGCCGGAGCTTTGCTAGGGCTTGCCATCGCCTTTGGAATCGTCATGTACTTCACTGTTCCCGCGCTTTTCAACGGCGGTAATCCGCTCGTTGTGGCGTTGGTGACGGGGGCCGGAGCGCTGTTCGTCTTGCTCTACTTGGCTCATGGGGTCAACGCCCGCACCACCACTGCCTATTTGGGCACGCTTGCAGGGTTGGCGGTGACCACATTGCTGGGCGCGTGGGCGGTGGAAACGAGCAAACTTCGCGGTCTGTGGCTGGATTCTGGTT
>WTKG01000097.1 GCA_011524475.1 Demequinaceae bacterium | reverse complement strand
GTGTATAAGAGACAGCTACAAGCGTCACGCACGCACAGATGAGTGGCCTATCGAAGGTACGTGAACGCGTCGCCCATCGCACCACGGTGATGGTGGGGTATTCCGGGGTCGGAAAATCTACGTTGGTCAATGCTTTGGTGCCAGATGCGGGACGCACCACGGGAGTGGTCAACGCTGTCACGGGACGGGGCCGTCACACCAGCACGTCTGTAGTGGCTCTCGAGCTTCCCTCGACAGGATGGATTATCGATACTCCTGGAGTGCGTAGTTTTGGCCTTGCACACGTGACTCCTGACACCATCCTTGGTCCTTTTGCGGATATTGCGCAGGCGGCCACCATGTGCCCACGCGGATGCCCTCACACGCCTGAACGTGACGAGTGCACCCTCCCGGAGTGGGCCACCACTGAAGAACGCCGCACGCGCCTGGCTTCCGTGCAACGACTGCTCGCGGGTGTGGCGGCAGGGAGTGGTCCTCGCGGATAGAGTCACACCATGGCACCTGAATCTCCCTACCAGACTGATCTCGCTCTTGCTCTCGCTATTGCGGATCAAGTGGACGCAGTGACGATGGCTGGTTTCCGCCCCACTGGTGTTGCCTACACGGCGAAGGAAGACAACACCCCTGTCACAGAAACGGATCGTGGCGCGGAGCAATTGATTCGAGACATCGTGAAGCGCGAGCGGCCTGAGGACGCCGTCGTGGGTGAAGAATTTGGTACTGATGGCACGTCACGCCGACGATGGATTATTGACCCCATCGATGGAACTGCGAATTTTGTTCGTGGTGTGGAGGTGTGGGCCAGCCTTATCGCACTTGTCGATGGCGACTCAGTAGTAGTGGGAGTGGTCAGCGCCCCTGCGCTTAATTCCCGATGGTTTGCCGCCCAGGGGGCAGGGGCATGGAAAGGGGTGTCGCAGGAATCCGCCCGCAGGATTTCTGTCTCGAAGGTGGCAACGCTGTCGGACGCGTTTATCAGTTATTCGTCTATGCGTGAGTGGGAAAGCAAAGGTGCGCTCGACACGATTTTGGGGCTCGTACGGGAGTGTGGCCGAGAACGGGGTTTTGGGGATTTTTTGAGTTACATGCTGGTGGCCGAAGGGGTAGTGGATATCGCCCCAGAACCGGAACTTGCGCTCTACGACATGGCCGCACTTGTCCCCATTGTGGAAGAGGCCGGCGGGCGCTTCACTGCGCTGGACGGAACTCCTGGGCCATTCGGCGGTAACGCCGTCGCTACCAATAGCCTGCTCCATGATGCAGTTATGGAGAAACTTCAGTAAGACTCTGCTGGTGGACATGTCTCGCAATCGCTGCCCACGAGCGAGCTACGTCTGAACCTGGCTTCTGCTCAGCCATCGCACGTGCAGACATGAGGGCTGCATCTGCAAGCGCAGGGGCATCTGCAACCGTCCAGACTTCTTCTACTCCTGCATGACGAGCGAGAGCGTCTGCCACTGCTTCACGAGGCCGTGGCCCCGCCACCTGTGAACGCACGCGGTTGACCACAATGGTGCGAGGTGGCAGCGCCGGAATCGTCTCCTCCATATCCGCCAAGAACTGTACGAGTCGTTGAATACCAATCGGGTCACCCGCGCCGACCACCACAACGTGATCAGCCGCACGTAAGGCAGACAATGCTCCTCCATCTCGTCCGCCTGGATTCCCTCCTATGGCAATGCCGGGACCACAGTCGACCACAACTGTTGCAGCAGCACGACGGCACGAGTCCCACACCGCATCCATCCCCGCCTCTACTACCTCAGGCCATCGAGACGGCCGCGGAAGCCCTGTGACAAGCCCACAGCCACTGGTCACAGGGCGGATATACGTCTGCACGTTTTCGACAGAAACCTCCCCCGACAACCCCGCGCGCGCCAGGGCTATGACACCTGGGATGTCATCAACAACGCCGAGTCGTGACGCGAGCGAGGAGCCATACGTATCGAGATCCACCATGAGTGCCGGCTCCTCGACCACCCCCAGAGCATGGGCCATCTCCATGACCGCAGTTGTACGTCCAGGGGCTCCGACAGGGCCTGTTACGGCAATCACACGCCCTCCTCTACCCTCACGAGGAGGCTCAGGAATGTCAGATAAGGCCTCCGGGGGAGCCTGCGGAACATCTTCGGCAAGGGCATGTGCAAGCACTGCCGCTTCTGTCGGTGACGATGTAGCCCTGACGCCTAGGGCAGTCATAGCAGCCACTTCTTTATCACCACACAGCACGATCAGCGGTGTATGCGCCGCAGCAAAAGTCGCCACAACAGCACGATCCAGGTGCGCGGACGTCCCCACGACTGCCACATGCCCAATCCCTGCCTGTACTGCCGCCACAGCCTCCGCCAAATCAGCACATCGACGCACAATGTCGATGCCCTCCTGTGCCTGAATCGCGCGCGCGGTGCGCGCTTCGTCTGGCGCACCAACAGCAACAATCACCTCGTACGGCACGTTAGGAACTCCCAGAGACGAATACGACTGCGACTTCATCAGCATCGTCGATACTGGACATGAGTAGACCAACCTCCTGAGAGGAGACCAGCACGTACACGGTCTGCGCGACTGATGTTGCAAACGCTCCAGTCGCGCGATCGACCTCTTCCACTACTACTCCTGCAGCTACTTGACTCGACTCATGGCCATCCACCCCCAGATAGG
>WTKG01000051.1 GCA_011524475.1 Demequinaceae bacterium | reverse complement strand
TTGCAGTGCTGTCTTCACGCTCGCGACTGTTGTTTGACTACTTCACCCAAATGTTTGCGCAAGTGACGAATCCTCCACTGGACGCCATTCGTGAAGAAATTGTGACGGCAATTGGCGGCGCGATTGGTCCGGAACCTAACCTGTTGGAGACCACCGCGGAACATGCACGCAAACTCGTGATTGATTTCCCCGTGATCTCCAACGATGAACTCACGAAGATTCTTGATGTTGATGCGCTTGCTGGGGATGGAGATCACTTCAAGAGCCGTCGAATACGAGGGCTGTACCCCGTGCACGAAGGAGGCGAGGGGCTCGATTCCCGCCTGCAGGAGATATTCGATGAAGTAGATAGCGCAATCGAAGAAGGCATTACGTTCTTGGTGTTATCTGACCGCGACAGTGACGCCCACCACGCACCCATCCCGTCCTTGTTGTTGACATCGGCAGTGCATCACCACCTCGTCCGCACCCATAAGCGCACTCAGGTATCGCTTGTGGTCGAAGCTGGCGACGTAAGGGAGGTGCATCACGTCGCACTGACTATTGGATTTGGCGCTGCAGCCGTGAACCCTTATCTCGCTATGGAAACGGTGGAAGAGCTTGTTGTACGCGGGGACATCACAGGTGTGGATGCACAGCAGGCAGTGAAGAACCTGACCAAAGCGCTCGGCAAAGGTGTGTTGAAGGTGATGTCCAAGATGGGCATCTCGACTATTAGTTCATACCGTGGGGCACAAGTTTTTGAGGCTGTGGGTCTTGCGCGTGCCCTTGTGGAACAGCACTTCACCGGCACCGCGAGCCAGATTGACGGCGTAGGTCTGGACGTTATTGCCGAGGAGGTGCGTCAGCGGCACTCTCATGGGTTCCCAGCGGATGGGCGAGAGGCAGCGCATCGCACCTTGACAGTGGGTGGGGAATACCAATGGCGCCGCGAGGGCGAAGAACACTTGTTTGATCCTGAAACCGTGTTCACATTGCAGCACTCCACCAAAACCCGCCAGTACGACGTCTTCAAGAAGTACACCGCCCGAGTGGATTCTCAATCGAAACGCCTCATGACATTACGAGGTTTGCTTGATTTCGCCAGCGATAGGGATCCCATTGCCGTCGAGGAAGTCGAGCCCATCGAATCGATCATGTCTCGTTTTAGCACCGGCGCCATGTCCTACGGTTCTATCTCTGAGGAGGCGCACTCCACACTTGCGATCGCCATGAACCGTATCGGTGGACGATCTAACACGGGGGAAGGTGGCGAGTCACCGGAACGCTTGTATGACCCCGAACGTAGAAGTGCTATCAAACAGGTGGCTTCCGGCCGGTTTGGTGTGACCAGCGAATACCTCGTCAACGCAGACGATATTCAGATCAAGATTGCCCAAGGCGCAAAACCTGGTGAAGGTGGACAACTCCCCGGCACCAAGGTGTATCCGTGGGTTGCGCGCACTCGGCATTCCACCCCGGGAGTGGGCCTGATTTCCCCGCCTCCACACCACGACATCTACTCCATTGAAGATCTCAAACAACTGATTCACGATCTGAAGAATTCCAATCCGCGTGCCCGTATTCACACGAAACTTGTATCTGAGGTAGGCGTGGGTACCGTGGCGGCTGGGGTTGCTAAGTGTAAATCTGACGTGATTCTTATTTCCGGTGCAGACGGAGGTACGGGTGCAAGCCCGCTGAACTCTTTAAAGCACGCGGGGGCTCCATGGGAAATTGGTCTCGCAGACACCCAACAAACGCTGGTCTTGAATGGTTTGCGTGACCGGGTTGTGGTGCAGGTGGATGGCCAGATGAAGACGGGTCGAGACGTCGTTATTGCCGCACTCTTGGGTGCAGAAGAATTCGGTTTCTCTACGGCTCCGCTCGTGGTTTCCGGGTGCATCATGATGCGGGTATGCCATAAGGACACCTGTCCGGTAGGTGTTGCTACCCAAAACCCCGAATTGCGCGAAAGGTTTACCGGGCAGCCAGAATTCGTGGAAGCATTCTTCGAATTTATTGCTCAGGAGGTACGAGAGCTGTTGGCGGAACTTGGATTCGCCACTCTGGACGAGGCCATCGGGCGTATCGACGTTCTTGAACGCAATGCGGCGATTGAGCACTGGAAAGCAGATGGTCTCGACCTTGCGCCGCTTTTGGTGGAGCCCCCTGAGGGTGCGGCGCTGAAGCATGGTGCGTCACAGGATCACGCTCTGGAAGATGCCTTGGACCAAGAGCTGATTGTTGCCTGTGATGACGCTTTGCGCGAGGGAACTCCCGTCACCATCGAAAAAAACATCCGCAACGTGAATCGCACCGTGGGAACAATGCTGGGGTACGAGGTGACGCGTCGGTACCAAGGCACAGGCTTGCCGGATAACACTATCCAGGTGGAATTTACGGGGTCTGCAGGTCAAAGTTTTGGTGCGTTTGTGCCCGCGGGAATCACCTTGCGTTTGTATGGAGATGCAAACGACTATGTGGCCAAAGGACTTTCCGGGGGCAGGATTATTGTGCGCCCCGATCGCGCTGCCATCCTCGACGACAGCCTGGACGTGATTGCCGGAAACGTTGCGGGATATGGCGCGACTTCCGGTGAACTGTATCTGCGCGGACAGGTGGGGGAGCGTTTCTTAGTCCGAAATTCAGGTGCTCGTGCTGTTGTGGAGGGGGTAGGTGACCACGCTCTGGAATACATGACAGGTGGCACTGCCGTGATCCTTGGTAGCACTGGCCGAAATCTAGGTGCTGGCATGTCAGGCGGTGTGGCGTATGTGCTGGACCTTGAGTTGTCTCGTGTGAATGCAGACGCACGTGCCGCCGGGGAACTCGTGATGGAGCCTCTGGAGGCAGAAGACGAAGACATCGTAAGAAGCCTCATTGAAGCGCATGTCCATGAAACCCATTCGCCTCGCGGGGCAGAGATTCTGTCGGAATGGCCTCAGTTCAAAGGTCGTTTCACACGAGTAATGCCCGCCCAGTACGCACGTGTACGCGCCATCCTTGAGGATTATGAGCGTGAGGGTAAAGACTTGAGCGCTCCTGGAGTATGGTCGGAATTCCTGGAGGTTACTCGTGGCTGATCCACGCGGTTTTCTTGATGTCCGGGCACGCGAAACCCAGAAGTCGCGGCCCGTACCCGTGCGCCTTCTTGATTGGAAGTACGTCAAGGATGAGTTAGCTCGTGACCCAGAAGCGCTCACCCGCCAGGCCGGCAGGTGTATGGATTGTGGAGTTCCTTTCTGCCACCAGGGATGCCCCCTGGGCAACTTGATCCCGGAATGGAATGACCTCACGTGGCGGGGACAGCACCAGGAAGCAAGTGAGCGTCTTCACGCGACCAACAATTTTCCTGAATTTACGGGGCGCATCTGCCCGGCTCCCTGCGAGACTTCGTGCGTGTTGAGCATTAACCAACCAGCGGTCACTATCAAGAACATTGAAGTGTCTATCGTGGATAAGGCGTTCGACGAGGGGTATGTGACTCCACAAAAACCGGATACGCGTACCGGCAAGAGCGTTGCGGTGGTGGGGTCTGGCCCTGCCGGCCTTGCCGCTGCTCAGCAACTCACCCGTGCAGGACACGACGTGCACGTGTACGAACGTGACGACCGTCTGGGCGGATTGATGCGTTACGGAGTTCCAGACTTCAAAATGGAAAAAGACTTGATTGACCGTCGCGTGGGTCAGATGGAAGCCGAGGGCACCAATTTTCACGTTTCCGTAGATGTCGGCACTGATGTGTCGTGGACGGATATGGAGGCGCGTCACGACGCAGTGATTGTGGCCACCGGTGCGTTAGTGCCTCGAGACCTTGACCTTCCGGGGCGTGATCTTGAGGGAATTCACTTCGCTATGCCGTACCTGACACAAGCAAATCAGGTGGTCGCCGGCGATGATGTGCCAGAACAGGTAAGCGCACAGGGCAAGAACGTCGTCATTATTGGTGGCGGAGACACAGGTTCTGACTGCCTAGGAACGGCGCTGCGGCAAGGCGCGACGTCCGTCACCACCTTGGCGATCGGAGTCAAACCACCAGAGGAACGGGATTCTGCCCGAGACCCATGGCCCACAGATCCGCGAGTCTTCGAAGTGTCTAGTTCACACGAAGAAGGCGGCACCCGGGAATACTTGGCTTCTACTGTCGAATTTGTCGCTGACGAGGCGGGCGCTGTACGAGCGTTGCGAGTGGCGCGCACCATGATCACCGATGACGGTAGGCGAGTTCCAGAACCGGGAACAGAGCATGAAATCCCTGCTGAATTGGTATTGATTGCCCTGGGTTTCACAGGGACCGACGCCACTCCTGCGCAAGCGCTCTCTGGTGTAGAGACTACGGAGTGGGGGACGTTGAAGCGTGATGCAGGATTCGCAACCGAGTCGTCAAAGGTTTTTATTGCCGGTGACGCAGGACGAGGACAGTCGCTCATTGTCTGGGCAATCGCGGAGGGCCGCGCCGCTGCCGCTAGTGTTGACCGTAGGCTTATGGGAGCGACGGTGCTCCCGTCTCCGATCGGAGCCCATGACGTCGCGTTGAAGCCCTAGCGGGCGCGTGACGAATCGTCACAGGAAGGTAAGTGCACATATGCGTAAGGCAAAGATCGTGACCACGATCGGGCCGTCAACTGAGTCCTACGAGCAAATCGTCGCATTGGTGGACGCAGGGGTTGATGTCGCACGTTTGAACTTAAGTCACGGAGACCGCGCCACTCACGAACAGGTGTATGCGCATATACGCAAGGCGGCAGAAAAAGCCAATCGCAATGTAGCGATTCTCGCGGATCTGCAGGGTCCAAAAATTCGCCTGGGAAGGTTCGCGGACGGCCCTCACGAGCTCGCGAAGGGCGACACGTTTGTGATCACGACGCGTGAGGTCGAAGGCACAAAAGAAATATGCGGAACAACGTATCCCGGTCTCGCGGCAGATGTCTCACCAGGTGACCCACTTCTGATTGATGACGGCCGCGTACGCCTCGAGGTTGTCGAAGTGCGAGACGGATGCGACGTGGTCGCCACGGTAGTAGTACCTGGTTTTGTATCGAATAACAAGGGAATTAACCTTCCGGGGGCACATGTTTCTGTGCCGGCACTGTCCAAAAAAGATGAAGAAGATTTGCGCTGGGCTTTGGACCTAGGGGTCGACTTTATTGCCTTGTCGTTTGTGCGGACTGCCGCTGACTACGACGTGTGCAAAGAGATTATGGACGAGGCGGGGCGCGTCGCGCCGGTCATTGCCAAGGTGGAGAAGCCACAAGCAGTCGAGAACTTGGCCGAGATTGTGGACGCGTTTGATGGAATTATGGTGGCGCGTGGAGATCTGGGAGTGGAGCTTCCACTCGAAGAAGTTCCCTTGGTGCAAAAACAGGCCATTGAAATGTGTCGCACCCAGGCAAAACCGGTCATCGTCGCGACCCAGGTACTGGAATCCATGATCTCTTCTCCTGTTCCCACGCGAGCAGAGGCGTCGGATTGTGCGAACGCTGTCTTGGATGGCGCAGACGCCGTCATGCTTTCGGGAGAAACGTCTATCGGGGATCACCCCATCACCACAGTGCGCACGATGGCTCGCATCATCGAACATACGGAGCGAGAAGGCATCCACTTAATGGCCCCCTTTGAGTGGCAGCCGCATTCACGTGGGGGAGTCATCACAGAGGCTGCCAAGACCATTGCTGCCAGTTTGAATGTGAAACTGCTGGTCTGCTTTACCCAGTCAGGTGATTCTGCTCGCAGGATGGCTCGCTTGCGCGCCGAAGTCCCCGTGCTGGCCTTCACGCCCGATCCTCACACGCGTGCGCAGCTCGCTATCAGTTGGGGAGTACACACGTCATTGGTAGAAGACGTGAAAACCACGGATGAGGCTGTGTACGTGATGGATCAGGCACTGCGCGAAATGGGTGCCGCGGAGCCGGGAGACTACGCAGTGGTGGTGTCCGGGGCCCCGCTAGGAGTTCCCGGAACCACCAATTCCATCCTTGTGCACAAGGTTGAATAATGCCTGCGTGTCCCGTGTCGTGGAACATAGTGTGCCCCGAGTGGGATTCGAACCCACACTGGAACGGGTTTGAGCCGTTTGCCTCTGCCAGTTGGGCTATCGGGGCGCGACCATTAGGCTACCGGTTGTGACGAGTGATGAAGGCCGCGCCGAGGCGGCACCTACCAAAAAACGCGCTGTTGTCGTCGAAGACGAGGCGCTGATCCGAATGGATATTGTCGAAACCCTTCGCGATGGCGACTTTGAGGTCGTAGGAGAAGGGGGAACCGGGGAAGAGGGAATTGCGCTAGCGCGCGAGCACACTCCTGATGTGGTGGTCATGGACGTGAAGATGCCGGTCATGGACGGCATCACTGCTGCGGAGACCATTGCGCAAGAACGTTTGTGCCCGGTGGTGCTGCTCACGGCTTTTTCCCAGAAGGAACTTGTGGAGCGTGCCCGCGATGCGGGAGCTATGGCGTATGTGGTGAAGCCATTTACCCCGGAGGGCCTCTTGCCGGCCGTGGAGGTAGCGACTGCCCGCTTTGGAGAGCTGCGTGCCTTAGAGGCCGAAATAGCTGATGTAAGCGAACGGATGGAAACCCGCAAGAAAGTGGATCGCGCGAAAGGTCTCCTCATGGAGAACATGCGCCTTAATGAACCAGAAGCGTTCCGGTGGATCCAAAAAACGTCTATGGATCGCAGGCTGACGATGCGAGAAGTAGCCGAGGCGGTCATTGACCAGTGGTCAAAGCCCACTAACTCGTAACCGAAACGTTACATTCCTGAGGCCTTCAAGGTAGATCAGTCTCGGTACTCTGGAAACGCACATAGGCAAAGATGCCTGTGGGTTGTACCCGAAAATCCGCCAATTGGGAGGAAATATGGGAAACACCAAGACCATCACGCGTAGTGCAGCTGCTGCTGCCATCGCGTCGTTGGCACTTGCATCGTGTTCGACTTCTGCAGAAGAACCCTCAGAGTCGGCGAGCGCAAGCGCATGTACCGCTGTGGATCTGTCTGGTGACAACACTGTCGCCTGGGGTGACACAGTAGAAGAAGGCCTGATTGTAGGTTCGCTGCTTCCCCTCACCGGGTCGCTTGCGTTCCTTGGCCCACCTGAGGTTGCTGGTGTGGACTTGGCTCTTGCCGAGATCAACGCCGCCGGTGGTGTGCTGGGACAGGACCTGACCGTTATTCACAAGGACTCGTCTGACACCGAGAACCCCCAGATTGCTAAGCAGTCTGTTGCGGACCTCACGTCTGACGGTGCTTCCGCCATTGTGGGTGCGGCGTCTTCGTCCGTATCGCTGAGCGTTGTGGATGACATCGCAGCTGCCGGAATCGTGCAGATTTCGCCAGCAAACACCGCAACCGCTCTGTCGGGTTACAGCGAGTTCTACTTCCGTGTGGCTCCGCCAGACACGGTGCAGGGTAGTGCTCTTGCCAACCTGATTTCTAGCGACGGCAACGAGAGCCTCGGTATCCTCGTGTTCAACGACGACTATGGCATCTCGCTGCGTGACGTTGTTGTGTCAACATTCGAAGGCAGTGGCGGCACCGTGACGTACGGTACTGTCGGCCAAGAATTTGACCCGGCTGCTTCGAACTTCGCGGCAGACGTGCAGAACGTTGTTGCTACCGAGCCTGACGCGATCGCAGTTATTGCGTTCGACCAGACCAAGCAGATCGTTCCTGAGCTCGTTGCTGCAGGGTACGACGCTTCGAAACTCTACTTCGTGGACGGTAACACCGCTTCCTACGAAGCTGACTTCGAGGCAGGCACACTGACCGGCTCCAAGGGAACCATCCCTGGCGCCAACGCCAGCGACGACTTCAAGGCCTGCATGGGTGAGGCTTATGGAGAAGAGTTGACTGAGTTCGCTTATGGTGCGGAGTCCTACGACGCAACCATCCTCGTGGCCCTTGCGGCTGTGCGTGGTGGTGCGACTGACGGCGCAACCATCCGTGACAACCTTGCGGCTGTTTCGGGTGCGAACGGTGGTACCGAGTGCTCTGCTTACGCAGAATGTGCTCAGCTGCTAGTTGACGGCGAAGAAATCGCGTTCAAGACCGTTGGTGGTTCTGGCGCATTCAACGCTGACAACGACCCATCGTCAGCATTCATTGGTGTCTACGAGTTCGACGAGAACAACAACCCTGTATGGGTTGACGCTGTTTTCGGTGAGGTCTAAAAACACCTAGTCTCTCGGGGCGAGTCTTGCGCTACGGCGTGGGGCTCGCCCCGAGTGCTTTCTATACAGAAAATTCGCCCGCTATATGCTTCACACAATGTGGGTTGTGGGGACGGTTGCTGTGAACTGTCTGTTCACGCAGTGAGCGCAGTGACTCACACAAAGCAGGGCAGTTTATTCGCCCAGTGTGCCGAGGTACAACTCGATGACTCGAGGGTCTTTGAGTAGTTTTTGGCCGGTATCGGTGTAGGCGGCTGTTCCTTGATCAAGCACGTACCCACGGTCACAAATTTGTAGGCATCGTCTGGCGTTCTGCTCGACCATAATCACCGTCACCCCGGTTTTATTGATCTCTCGCGTCCTCACGAATGTTTCGTCTTGACGGGCAGGGGAAAGTCCCGCGCTTGGTTCGTCAAGCAGGAGTACCGAGGGGTTCATCATCAGAGCTCTGGCCATCGCAACCATTTGCCTCTCGCCCCCAGACAGAGATCCAGCACGTTGCCCCAGACGTTCTTCGAGCACGGGGAAGGTATCAATCACCCGGTCGAGGGATGCAGAAAAATTCTTGTAGTCCTGGAAAGCGCCCATTTCGAGATTCTCACGAATAGTGAGGGTGGGGAAGACGTTGTCATTTTGAGGAACAAAACCAATCCCTCGGCGCACAAGCTGGTCTGCTCGAAGATTGGTGACGTCTTCTCCACGTAGCTTGACAGAGCCGGAACGTACGGGAACGAGGCCAAAAAGTGATTTGAGGAAAGTGGATTTGCCGGCCCCGTTCGGTCCGATGACCCCAATGAGTTCGCCTTCGGCAACCTCCATGGAGCATCCGTTAAGAATGTTAATGCCGGGCAGGTATCCGGCATGAAGATCGTCGGCGTGGATAATTGTCGCGGCTGCCATATCACTGCCCCTCTGACAAATCTGTGTCGTGGTGTGCACCGAGGTAGGCATCTTGCACAGCAGGGTTGGACATCACTGAATGTGGGGGGCCTTCGGCGATGATGCGTCCTTCCGCCATCACCACCACCCAGTCTGAAATTCTGCGCACCATATGCATATCGTGTTCCACGAACAACACGGTCACGCCTTCGTCACGCAATTGCACGATGTGGTCGAGCAAAGATTCTGTCAACGCTGGGTTTACGCCCGCCATTGGTTCATCGAGCATCACAATCTCTGGCTCTGACATGAGGGCCCGAGCCATCTCTAACAGTTTGCGTTGCCCGCCGGAGAGCTCTCCGGCGTAGTCGTCTTTCTTCTCCAGTAGTTTGAAGCGTTCCAGCAACGCCAAAGCCCGTTCCGTGTGCGCTTCTTCTTGAGCTCCCCACAATGGCTGTAGGAGAGCGGCGAAGATGTTTTCTCCGCGTTGGCCTGCGGCACCTAAGCGCATGTTTTCCAGCACCGTCATACGGCTGAGGGCCTTGGTGAGCTGGAAGGTGCGTACCATTCCGGCGCGTGCCACCTGTGCGGGGGAGCGGCTACTCAGCGAGTGTCCGTTAAATTCCCAGGCACCATTTTGAGGCCGGTCAAACCCGGTGAGAAGGTTGAATAGCGTGGATTTCCCGGCTCCATTCGGCCCAATGAGTGCGGTGATGGCGTTCCGTTGAATTTCAAGGTGATCTACATCTACCGCCGTAAGTCCACCAAATTTACGCAAAATTCCGTGTGCCACGACCACCGGATCTGGCTTGGGAGCCCCGGGCTCATGAGGTACATCCGCAAAGGCGGGGTGCACTGCGGGGGCGTTGCTACGTTTCTTAGCCATTGATCGCAAGCTCCCTGCGTTTACCTAGGATTCCCTGCGGTCGGAAGATGATGAGAAGCATCAACGTGATGCCGACAAAGGCAAGGCTGATGGTTTCGGCCTGAGGGGCAGACACGATGTCGTCAGGAACGAACACGTCCAGCACCCCTTTGACGAGGAATTGCGTCGCCAGAAAGAGCATGGATCCCAGTGCTGGCCCAAAGACAGACGCCGCACCCCCCAGGAGCAGTAGCGTCCAGATGAGGAAGGTGGTGGGGCGGCCCATGGAGTCGGGATGGACTTGAGCCCCCAGCGCGTACGATACGCCGCCCAGAGCACCGATCATTCCGCCTAATACCAGCGCCTGCATTTTGAAGGAGTACACGTTTTTTCCAAGGGAACGCACGGCGTCTTCGTCTTCACGGATACCGCGGAGGACACGTCCCCACGGGCTACGTTGCAATAACCAATACAACACAATCAACAGGGCAACGACGCTCCATGACACCAGCGTCAGCCACCACGAACTCGAGGCCGTTCCATGAAGCTCAAACGGGCCCACAGGTATCAGACGTTCCGGAAACGGAGACGTGGCTTCGAACGGTTCTTTGTACTCTTTACCCGTGATTCCCGTGGAGGCGCCGGTCCACGGCTCAAGCGCCTGGGTCCGCCCCACTAATCGCACCATCTCTGCTGCGGCAATAGTGACGATGGCCAAGTAATCGCCGCGTAACTTGAGGGTAGGCCACCCGAGAAGCAACGCAAAAAGCCCCGCCCCGGCAAGGGAAATAATGACGGCAAGCCATATCGGTGCACCTTGAATGGTTGCGATGGCATATCCGTAGGCGCCGATCAACATAAAGCCGGCATGGCCCATGTTCAGCAGTCCAGTAAGACCAAAGTGCACGTTGAGCCCGATTGCGGCAATAGCAAAGGCTGCGGTGAGGGGGCTAAACAGCTGCTGGAGGGTGTCGATGAGAAGGTCCATGCGTTAGCCCACTCTCTCTGCTCGACCCAGGATTCCCTGGGGGCGAATGAGGAGGACCAAAATCAGAATCCCTAACGCGGTTGCATACCGTAAATCTGGCGGCATGAACAATGTGGAGACCTCGGAAACTATGCCAATCACGAGTGCCCCGGCCAAGGCGCCAAAAGCCTGCCCTAGGCCGCCTAATGTCACTGCAGCAAACATCAGCAGCAATATTCGGCCTCCCGAGTTAAAGGCAAAGCCTTCTTCATACAACGCAAGCAGGATGCCTCCTAGGGCTGCGAGGCCGGTGGCAAACACCCATGACAAGCGCACGATGTGGTTCACCGCAATTCCGGAGGCGGAGGCAAGGGCAGGGTTATCGCTTACCGCCCGCGTAGCGCGACCCAGACGAGTCTTGAGCAAGAAATACGCGACCGCGCCCAGGGCAATAAGGGAAATGATGATGGAGGCCGCGGCCTGAGGCTTAATGCCAATAATGCCCAGGTCATAGGGGATACGGATTTTCCGATCAAGACGGAGTCGTTCTCCACCAATGAAGTATTGGATGATGTTCAGCATCGCAAGAGACAGGCCGATGGAGACGATCATTTGTTGCACTACACCGATGCCGCGTGCCCGTAAACGGCCCCAGAGGCCCCAGTCTTGAATCCATCCTGTAGATGCCGCGATCAGTACAGCGAGGGTTCCAGAAATAATCAGAGACAGATCCGACATCGAACTGGGCAGCATGTCGCGAAATAGCATCGTGTGAAACACGAAAGTAAGAACCATGCCCAGCGTGACTTGTTCTCCGTGGGCAAAGTTGCTCAGGCCTGTGGTGCCATAAACCAAGGAGAGGCCGACAGACGCCAGGGCAAGCAAGAGGCCAAACGTGATTCCGTTCGCAAGAGTCTGAGGGAACAGGTCTCGCGTAGAAGGAGCAACCGCGAGCCATACAAGGAACAGGACGGCGAGAACTCCCGCAAGCGCCATCGAGTGCGCGCGCGCCCAAGCAAGGGCATTCGTCACGTGCACCTCCACGTCTTTGCTGTGGTCATGCTAGCGGTACAGAGGCTTTCGGTCGAACAGCGCACGTAAGCCGAGCGGAGGCGATTCTGTTGTGGTCCTCGTCGTGGAGAGCAATTTCGTAATTTGCCACACTCCGCCCCAAGTGAGTTGCGGTTGCAGTTGCAGTGATGATTCCGGTGGCAGCGGAACGATGATGGGTGATGTTGAGATCTACTCCGAGAGCAACTCCGTCTGGCCCGGCATGTACTGCTGCTGCTCGTGAAGCCACAGTCTCCGCCAACACCGCGCTTGCTCCGCCGTGGAGTAGCCCTAAGGGTTGAGTATTGCCCGCCACTGGCATGGTGGCCACACCAGCGTCGGCAGACAATTCCAGTACCGCAATCTCCATTTTCTCCGCCAAGGCCCCAAGGTATTCAGCGGCGTGATCTGCTGTGTTATCTGTCGTCATAGCGTTAGGTTGTCATGTGTGAGCGACGAGCAACAGGGCAAGCTACTTCTTATTGATGCCTTTTCTATGGCGTTTCGCGCTTTTTTTGCCTTACCGGTGGAAAACTTTGCCACCTCTTCAGGGCAGCCCACCAATGCTGTGTATGGCTTTACGTCGATGCTGGCGTCGTTACTGACGGACCATAACCCCACGCACGTAGCCGTTGCCTTTGACCTACCCGGGGGAACATTTCGTTCTGAAAGATTTCCTGAATACAAAGCAACGCGGGATGCCACGCCTCCAGAATTCACTCCACAAGTGCCCTTCCTCTATGACGTGCTAGAAGCTCTTAACATCCCGGTAGCGTCCAAGGAAAATTTTGAAGCAGACGATATTTTGGCAACCTACTCCGTCTTGGGAACCGAAGCTGGGCTAGACGTCCTTGTGGTGTCTGGTGATCGAGACACTTTTCAATTGGTGAATGACTCCGTCACCGTGCTGTATCCGCGACGAGGAGTGTCCGATCTGTTGCACATGACACCACAAGCAGTAATAGATAAATATGACGTCGCTCCGCACCAGTATCCAGACGTTGCGGCATTGGTGGGAGAAAGTAGCGATAACCTCCCGGGAGTCCCAGGAGTGGGCCCCAAAACCGCTGCGAAGTGGATAGCGCAGTATGGGGGGTTGCCCGAGATCCTCGAGAAAGCAGAAGACATCCCGGGCAAAGCAGGGGAGAGCCTCAGGGCGCACATCGATCAAGTGCGACTCAACCGTGAACTTAATCACTTGGTTACGGACCTAGAGCTACCGCTCACTGTGAGTGATTTCTCCCGAACGCCTGCAAACCCAGAGGCTATTCACGAAGTATGCGACGCTTTGCAATTCCGCACCTTACGTACACGGCTACTGCGTTTCACGGACGAAAAAGAGCCCGCTGGTGCCATAGCCACGAAGGAAGCCTCGCCCATTGCCCCTGACGTGATCACCGAAGGTGCGCTTGAGGCGCTGGACGGGCTCACGGGAGTGTGCGCAATAGCAGTGACGCAAGGAGCGGGGGGAGAAGCCACCACCCTGGGCATTGCGACGGACGAGACATCACTTGCCATAGATCTCACCACACTTGAAGAAGACGCAGAGAGACGTCTACACACATGGCTGACACACCCCGCTGTCTTCACGATCGCGCATGGAGCAAAAACGGTCATGCATGCCCTGCACCGGCGTGGACTCACACTGGAGCAGTTGGTAGGGGATACGGAAATCGCTGCTTTCTTGATTTCGCCGGATAGTCGTGGATTTTCAATGGAAGACGTTGTGCAGAGATACCTCGGTATCGAAATGTCTGCCGCGAATACCGACAACCAACTTGATTTAGGCGTGGAACAAGAGCCAGCGTCACGTTCTGCAGAAAAGGCGCACCTGACCTGGCGACTAGCAGAAAAGTTGAGCCCTCTCGTCGCTGATCAAGGTATGACGACACTCTATGAGAACGTCGAGCTTCCTCTGGTATCGATGCTTTTCCGCATGGAGACGGCCGGGATCGCAGTCGAGGACACGTCTCTCATTGCCCTCGCGGAAGAGACCAAAAAGCGAGCTGACACTGCCCAACGTGATGCGTACGCCGCTATTGATGGATGGGAAGTAAATCTTGCCTCTCCCAAGCAGTTACAGGAGGTACTGTTCGATCACCTCGGGATGCCTAAGACCAAACGCACCAAGACGGGGTACTCCACGAACGC
>WTKG01000027.1 GCA_011524475.1 Demequinaceae bacterium | reverse complement strand
AAACTTACAGTTACAGTGTCACCGGCGCTGTCAGAGTTGTATTGCTCAACCGGAGTGCCGTCGTCGTTCAGGACCACAACGTCCATACTGAGGCCGCCACATCCCGCAGGTGATGCCGTGTTGTCAATTCCAGACACCACAATCCCATCGACCACGAATTCGTCATTCGTCGCGTCCCACGAAGTTGTGTATCCCACAGTGACATCTGTGTCACACGCGGTGATCGTGTCAACACCTGCAGCGACACCGTCCGAATTTACGGTCAACTGCGCTGCTGAAGCCATGCTCAAACCAGCAATTCCAGCGATTCCCAAAGCGATCGCAAGTGACTTGCGCGCGTTGCTATTCCTTGTCGCCATTCTTTCCTTCCCGACAACGGGTGTCGTTGTCGTACCTTCATTCTAGTTGATCGGCACGTTTTGTGCCCCCCTTAAGGGGGGCCTGCACTGTATGAGAGTGGCTAGTGAGCGCATAGTGACGCGAAAAGAGAGAAATATCACACAGAGCTGGCAGCGGGACTCGAACCCGCAACCGCCCGATTACAAGTCGGGTGCGCTACCAGTTGCGCCATGCCAGCGTGACCTCACGGCCGGAGCCAAGTATGCCTGATCGCGCACGCGAACGCTCACAAGGCTTTTACTCCTGCGGAGCGGCCCCTGCCGTAGCGAGCAGCCCAATGTCACTCGCGAGCTGTCCAGGAATGTTCCAACCGCCTTCGTAGGTCACTTCATTGAGGAAAACGGTGGGGGTTCCACGCACTCCGTCAATCGACGATTGCTCTGTGGCCGCCGCAACATAACGAGTGAACTCGCCTTCCGCAATTTTATCGATGGCGTCTTGACTTGCTCCCGCCGCGGCCGCAATCTCCGCGATCTCTGTGTTCGTGAGTCCCTTGGTGAATTCAGGCGGTTGTGCCACGTAGAGCGCGGTAAAGAACGCCTCAAAGTGTTCGGGGGAATACTCGGCAATGGTGTAGACAGCTGCCGCTGCGCGAGTGGAGTAGAAACCACCATCACTCAGACGATCAAGAATGGCTATCGGGTGCACATACAGTTCGATGGCTCCCTCAGCTCGCAAGCGGGCCAAATCCTCACCGTTGACACCCTCGAATGCCCTGCAGGCTGGGCACAGCAAGTCTTCGTAAAGATCTACGCGCACCGCACCCTCAGGAGCGGGCGAACCGCCTGCAATGCCGTCTTGACCCACACGAATCCCTCCGCCTTCAGACACCACCGATGGTGTGACGAGTTCGCCGGAGTCATACACGACAACATCAGCTTCGGCTAATTGGCCTTCCGTGCCAACGCCCGAGATGAGGTACCAGGTGATCCCCACAGCCGCAGCCACCACAGCCACCACTCCCGCAACAATGCCAATCGTGACATTGCGCTGACGCTTCAACTGGCGCTGCAGATTTGCTTCCGAAGCGCGACGGGCAGCCTCTGCTCGTTCACGTGAAGACTTGGTGGGTTTCTTTGCTGCCATCGGATGGCCTCCTACACTCGGGTCGCGATGAATTGATTCTAAGCGCGGGCCGCAGCTTGCGCGTCCTCCACACGCTGCCGCGCTGACTCTCTCCACGCATCAAGCGACAACACCGATCGCGGGAAAACAAAGAGCCACACTCCAAGAGCCAAAAACCCGGTTCGTTCAAGCAAATGGCCAGGGTAGTTAGTTTGGTCTGCGGCAACCTCGCCGCCCGCACCAAAACAACCACAGTCAATGGTGAGCCCCGTGGACCACGCCCAGATCACACCAAAAGTGAACGCCAGAATCATCGCCAGATATACAGCAGTCACATAGCGGGTAAAAATCCCCATGATCAACAACAGCCCTAGCACGATCTCTGCAAAGGGAAGCAGGTTCCCCACTAAGGGCACTAAAGATTCTGGCAACAATTCGTATGCACGCACCGCCCGCACACTGCCGGGAAGGTCGACTGCTTTGGCCCAGCCGGCAATCACCATAATGACACCTGCTGCGAGGCGGACTACAAGAGAAATACGCGGCTGCCATGCGCGAAAAATTGCGGCGCGAGAAGAACTCGCCATCACGCCTCCTTGAAGTGCCGAAAACATTCCAGTGTGGGCAACGATTATCCCCTATAAAGCCACACTCGCGAGCGGCCACCACCACTGCTCGGTGCGAAGTAAGGCAGCCACCACCAGAGCACCAAGCACAATAAGCCCCAACACCGTCCAGCCGCGCGCGGTGCCATCGACGCGTGACAATGCATACGCCACGCGCGCGCCTCCCTGACGAGTGGCACGTGACCAGGGGCCCCACCACAGTAAGAAGACAAAGGCAAGGCCACCCAGAGCAAGGAATAGCGCCTGACTCCACGACACACCGGTGGGCCCCTCCTGGATCACCACCAGCCCGGAATCCACGAGCCACCAGCCCACCGTCACAATTCCGACACCCGCCACTGCAGCAGTGATGAACGAAGGCACAAGTTCCACCAGTGCCCGCACCATGTGCCAGGGGAGCCCCACGGTGGCAAGTGCCTCATTGCCGCGCTTGTCAGGACGTTTGGCATGGAAGTTCACGGCGTTGGTAGTGCGTCTGTGTTCGGTGCGCCCAGCCCAGGCGAAAACAGTGGCGAGGCCAACGCTCACGAATGGTGCCACTGTGGCCAACAACCCTATGGCGAGCGCCCACACCGCGATCATTCCGCGCCTCTTCTC
>WTKG01000142.1 GCA_011524475.1 Demequinaceae bacterium | reverse complement strand
TCGGCACGGATCCTTTCTGCCACGTCCTCATCGAATTCTGACCGATGTGCTGCCGCTAATTGAGACTCGAAATCATTGAACAAGGCTTCCCACTGCATCCCTTCAACGTAGAGGGGTTGTCCACAAATCTCTCGTCGAGTGGACAAGTAAACGACGTTATACGACACTTATTTACATCAAATTACATCTAATGGCATCTAAAGGCGCCAAAGGGTGGATGACTCACGAAAGGCGCTCGAATGTCCACATCGCTCCTGACTCAGCAGGCACAAGTAACTGAACTTCCTCAATCGACAGCGCCTCGCACGCCATACACACGCGCGAAGAAAGTCCTGGGAGACCCCACTCCACTTGCGTGCACCATCGTGAAATCTGCTGCCGAGACAGTTTTCGGAGGTCCCATGCCGGACCGTTTAGCGAGATGGGTGACTCCAGAAATACGTTTCGCCTTGGCCGAACAGTGCGGTCTGGCTCGCAGGACAGGAGTGCAGGCGCGAGAGATTGAGATTATGAGAATTCGCGTATGCCGCGTCAATGCCAGTACGGCAGAAGCCAGCCTCGTACTCAAAGATGGCGACCGCGCCCGCGCTGCCGCCATCCGCCTTGAAGACGTCTCTGGCCGCTGGCTCGCAACTGCCCTGGATATTGGCTAGGCGGCTAGCCGTGACGATTCGACGTTGGCTTACGCGTTACGTCCGTGGCACAACTTGTACTTCTTGCCGCTACCACAGGGGCATTGTTCGTTGCGCCCCACACCCTCGAAGGTCTGACCATCAGCTGACGCCTTTTTCGCGGGGGCTGCATTCGCCTCAGAAGAACCACTCTGAGATGGGCCCGAGAACGTCATCTGAGTGAAGGAAACTCCTTCGCCTCCCGTGCCAGTAGAACCACTCACAGATACGGGCGCACGCGCGCTACGAGCGCTCTGCTGAGTAGCCGTCGCCGCTGCCGAAGAAGCGCTCACCGCCTGTACTGCACCACCGGCGCCCTCCTCCCGCTTCTCCACCCGATACAACACCTGCAACGCTGCTTCTTTAATGGAATCAGTCATTGCCTCAAAGAGTTGAAAACCTTCGCGCTGATATTCAATTAACGGGTCTCGCTGGCCCATCGCCCGCAAACCAATACCCTCACGCAGGTAGTCCATCTCATACAGATGCTCACGCCACTTGGCGTCCAGCACCTGGAGCAACACCTGACGTTCCACATTACGCATGACGTCTTCACCCAGCTTTTTCTCTTTCGCGTCATACAACAGCTGGGCGTCAGACTGCCATTCACGTTCAAGGAACTCAGGGCTAAGGCTCTCCTTGCCTCCCGCTTCTTTCTCCAAGTCATTCAAAGACACCGAAAGAGGAATCACCTTCTGCAACTCACCAAAAGTCCCGTCAAGATCCCATTCTTCCGGAGCCCCCAACGCTGTTCCCGATACCACGAATTCACGAATCACATCATCCGCAAATTCACGCATCTGAGCTTCAAGGTCTTCGCCCTCTAATACCTTGCGGCGTTCGGCATAGATGACTGTGCGCTGTGAATTCATGATGTCGTCGTACTTGAGCACGTTCTTGCGGATTTCCGCATTACGCCCCTCAATTTGCGACTGGGCGCTACGCACGCCACGGGTCAACACCTTGGACTCAATCGGGACATCATCAGGAATCGCGCCAGAATTCATCATCGACATCGCCAACGATGACTGGAACATGCGCATCAAATCATCTTCCAGCGAGAGATAAAAACGCGACTCCCCTGGGTCACCCTGACGCCCAGAACGCCCTCGTAACTGGTTGTCTATGCGCCGCGACTCGTGGCGTTCAGTGCCCAACACATACAAGCCACCAGCGTCAAGTACCTCTTCACGTTCAGCTTCCGTTGCCTCGGTTTCTTTTTCAAAAACCGCATCCCATTCAGCCTCATATTTCTCGGGATTCTCTGCAGCATCAATACCGCGCGAGGCAAGAGTCGCCACAGCTCGAAACTCCGGGTTGCCACCAAGAATGATGTCTGTTCCGCGGCCCGCCATATTTGTAGCAACTGTGACAGCACCCTTACGGCCCGCCTCAGCAATCACGCCCGCCTCTTTTTCGTGTTGCTTTGCATTCAAAACGTTGTGTTTAATTCCATGGCGCTTGAGTTCTTTACTAAGACGTTCAGATTTCTCTACGGAAACCGTGCCCACAAGCACCGGCTGACCAGCCTGGTTCCGCTCCAAAATATCCTCCACAATCGCAGAGAATTTGGCAGCCTCATTCTTGTAAAGCAGGTCCGGGAAGTCCTCTCGAATCATGGGCAAGTTTGTAGGAATCGGCAGCACATTCATGCCATAGGTGGAATGCAACTCAGCGGCTTCGGTCTGAGCAGTTCCGGTCATCCCCGCCAAGGTCTCATACATACGGAAATAGTTCTGCAGCGTGATGGAGGCGTACGTCTGGTTCTCCGCCTTAATCGCCACACCTTCCTTGGCTTCAATCGCTTGGTGTAAACCCTCTGAATAACGCCGCCCTTTAAGCAAACGCCCGGTGTGCTCATCCACGATGTCCACATCACTGCCGTTGACAACATAATCACGGTCTCGCTTGAAAAGTTCCTTGGCGCGAATGGAATTGTTCAAAAAGCCAATGAGCGCGGTGTTGGTGCTGTCGTAAAGATTCTCAATGCCCAGCGCCTTCTCAACCTTGTCAATCCCGGGCTCCAGAATCCCTACTGTGCGTTTTTTCTCATCCACTTCGTAGTCTTCGTCCACCACCAGCTTCTTGGCCAGTTTTGCGAATTCGCCGTAATAGCGATTGTTATCTCCCGAAGCGGGGCCAGAAATGATGAGAGGCGTGCGGGCCTCGTCGATAAGAATCGAGTCCACTTCATCGACAATCGCGAAATTATGGTCACGCTGAACCAAATCTTCTACGCGACGGGCCATATTGTCGCGAAGGTAATCAAAGCCGAACTCGTTGTTCGTGCCATAGGTGATGTCCGCCGCATATTGAGCACGCCTTACTTCAGGGTCTTGACCCGCCAAGAGGCAGCCTGTCTCGAGTCCCAAAAAACGGAAAATGCGCCCCATCAGGTCTGACTGATAGTGAGCAAGGTAATCGTTGACAGTAACGATGTGCACGCCTTTGCCTGACAAGGCGGCAAGATACGCAGGCAAGGTGGCAACCAAAGTTTTGCCTTCTCCGGTCTTCATCTCGGCGATGTTTCCGTGGAACAAAGCCGCTCCCCCGAGTAGTTGCACATCAAAATGCCGTAGCCCGAGGGTGCGCACTGAAGCTTCGCGCACCACGGCAAAGGCTTCCGGCATCAACGCCTCAAGGCTTTCCCCCGACTCATGCCGAGAACGAAAGTCAGCCGTAAGCTCTTTAAGCTCCGCATCACTTAAGTCTTGGTAGGTGGGCTCAAGGGCAGCCGCCAGGGTGACGACCTTATTGAGTTTGCGGAGCGTGCGCCCCTCTCCCATACGCAGAACACTGTCCAGGACCGCCACAACACACTCCATAAGTAGGGTATGGGCCCCATCGTAGGGGCACCACGTCGCTAGCGCTGTGCATCGCGCCGAGGGCGAACAAGGATCACGGCGATCCCCAACATCACACCCCCGGCTATTCCTCCCCAGCCCAAACGTTCAGACAAGATCAGCCATCCCAAACACGCGGCCACAAGCGGTTCCACGAGAGTGACGAGAGTGGCGGTGGAGGGAGTCACCGATCTCATCCCAGTCAGATATAAAACGTAAGCCAGTGCCGTGACCGCAAGACCCAGCACTAGTGTCAATGCCCAACCAGTAACACCTATCGGGAATGCCACTCCGGGGATGAGCGCAACTGGAACAAGCAACAACCCGCCACCAGCAAAAGCAAGTGCCGTCTGAGGTGCGGGAGACAGGCCGTCAATATGGCCCGCGTTCACCACGGTGATGGCAGCAAATGCGGCACCGGGCACCAACGCAAGAAGAGCCCCGGCGAATGCTCCCGGACCCAATTCAAGCGAACCAGACACAAGCAACACCACGCCCGCGAGTGCGAGCGCTAACGCCCCCACTATTCGCAAGCCCGGAAATTCGCGTCGCACCATAGTCGTGTACACAACAGTCATGATGGGCGCCGATCCAATAGCAATAAGGGTGACAAGCCCTACGGAAGCCTGCGACACCGCAAGGAAATAGAAAGCCTCAAAGATTGCGGTCAGCGCTCCCGTCACCACAATGCGGGTCCACGCTTGCCGACTATAACTACGTACAGAGAGCCGCCGCGTCACCACCAACCACGCGAGCAACCCAAACCCACCCACAAGCATTCGCCACATCGCAACGGAAAAAGGGTGCATCAAGGACTGCTCGACCAACAAGGCCCCTAACACTCCGCCTCCACCCCACAACACAGCGGCTGCTAACACGGCGGCAAAGTCACGAGAGTGAGTGACAGCGCTCTCTCTATGCATGAAGGATCCTTTGAGGAGTGGGGCGAGGGATGGGGCCAGCCACGTGGGCAAAGACAACGTACACCTGTCGGCCTGGCATCACGCTCGCCTTGCGCCAGAATTCCGGGACGGTCTCGGCCGTGCAGCCAACACCAGTGCGGCTACCACCGTTGCCCCCTTTGATTCCAAACACTCCACTGCATGAGCAAGACTTGCCCCCGTCGTCACCACATCATCCACCAGCAGCACTGGTTCATGAGGAACGACGGCTCCCGCCATCAAACTGAGGTCGCGCTTTCTCCACCGGTCGCGTGCTCCCGCACCACGTGAATCTCCCGCGGCAATAGATAACACTGGTCTCAACACGCCCGAGACGCCGCAACTCGCTAGTGCCGTAACGGAGGCTTCCGCCAGGGTTGCAGGAAGATCCGCTCCACGTTTCCTTATAGAGCGAGGCCGAGAGGGCAAAGGCACCACAGCAAGAGGGGCGCATACTTCGAGCGCTGCACTCACATGCTGGGTTGCGCGCGCGATTGCGCTGGCAAGGAATACGTCGAGGTCACGTCGATCTGCATCTTTCCATGCCTGTATCCATGCGTGAACGGGTCCTTCGAGCGCCGCCAAAGTCCACACGGGAAGGGGCGCGCGTCCGTCACACAGCCTGCCGGCTTCTTCCTCGCAACGCCATGGCTCGTTCCACCACAACGCAGCGCAAGACTCACACCATTGATCATCTTCACGCCCACACCCCGGGCACTGCACCGGCACCAAAGCCCGAGCACAGTGGCGAAATATTTCCATCAAGGGCCATGTTTCGTATGCCTGTCGCACACTTCAGCCTCACGTGGGGGAAGTATTGGCCGCTCGAATCTCTTGTGAAGGAGGGGGCAATATCCTCTGCTGTCACACGTGGGACATCTGTCTAGCCTGCGTAGGTCAGCCACTCCACAAACGTCTGAGAGTCACCAATGGACACTCCCGACCAGCCCGAGACAGTGCGCACGTGGACAGACCCCGTACGCGTCACGAGCGTAAGAGAACCCACTCCATCGTGCGCAGCTATCTGGACCGAATCCGTGACCGCCAACAGGCTCTCGACCCTGCCGCCTAGCGTCACAATGTGTACTTCAGGCGCTGTTCCCACACTCGCCGTGCTTAAAAGCGCAATCTGATGCTCACTCACCCACGTCATATTGTGCGTTCCTCCACGATAGGTGAGAGGCACAGTCGGCTCACCTACCCCCGAGATGGGTTCCCCCAATATGTTCCGTGTCATCCCCACCACAATGAGTCGCGTAAAAGCCCCCTCACGTATGGCAACGGCAAGGCGTGAACCGTCACGTGATACCCGCAGGGCTTCCACTACTCCGCCGGCACCTACTTGAGGGATGGGAACTATCCGTGGCTGGCCAGTAGGGCTCACCGCCACAACATCGCCGCCTGCAGTGCGCTCCGCAGACCATATCCAGCCATACCGATCAAAAGAAGGCTCCACCAACGCCACCCCTGAAGCGCCGTTAAAAACAAGAGAAAACGAATCTTGGGGACCCGGGGAAGGCTGGGTCGCCGTCAGCGTAAGAGGACCCGTGTAGATGTCACCACCCTCCACAAAAGCAAAATTACTCTGGTCATACGAAAGCGCATACGCCGCAGCCGAGTGTGGTGAGGAAACGATGTTTTCAAAAGACGCTCCGTCCCAGAATCCCCATGTGGACGCGTCTATAACCAAACCCACAGACGACGGAATCGGGGAATCTGCCGGGAGAACCTCCGGAAGGGAAAGAACCTCACCCTCCGCGCTAAGAACAGTTACCTCAGATACGCCCTCAAGGGCACCAAGAGTGGCGCTGTATTGCCACACTGCTCGCTCCACGGCTTCGTTTTCCATCCCCTCCAGACCAGTCAACACCACCGTTACGCTTCCCTCTTCTTGCTGAACATCCGCGACCTGGATCGGAATCTCTTCCGAAACTCCTGACATCACCGCGCCCGCAAGCCACGCACTGGGGCCCGAGGCAACAGCCTGCGCAGCAAATTCCGCAGTGTTGCGACGTGGCAACCATCGCAGTTCGGGAACGCGTACGTCTCCGGCAACACTTTCGAACACTAGGGAAGCCTGCGTGTAGAGCGCCGCAAAGTTGGCTTCCGACATGATTACGCCGCCCGGCAACCCCGCAATGCGCCACTGGTCATCCGCGGTACGCGTCATAGTGAAAGTGACCGTTTCCGTCTCACCGGGAGCGGCTTGGGTCATCCGTCCTTGTGCATCGAGGTATGCAACAACGGGGACGGTGTATCGCAATTCTCCCGTTTGGGCGTTCCAGGCATCATTCACTTGACCAGGGCCAAAAATGACGACTCTCTCGAAAGGCTCCCACACCAATTGGGCTGGAGGAGTGAGATGCGCGTGAGTAAAGGTCTCATCCCCCACGACGACTCCTGCTTGCGCTTCAATAAAACTGGACACAATAGCCGCCGGCTCTGCATCTACTTCAGGGATGCCGCCAGGGATAGGAAACGCCACTTCAGAGTCTGCGGGTTCTTGACTGCTCGTGACCACCTCGCTTGATGTGGGGATGGCCGCGCAGCCTGTGAGGGTGAGAGCAAGTCCCACCATCGCGGCGCCGGTTCTGAGGAGGACGTCTTTCACTGCACCTCCACTGCATGCAAATCAACAAGAGAGCCTTGAGCCGGGAAATCGTCACGTTCCAAAACCACAGGGATGATCGGCGCCCGTGGAAGTCCTTTCGCGCCCCGCGGCACCATCAGCCGAAACGAAGCACCCTTGCCTTCCTCACCCCAAGCTTCCAGGGCACCACCGTGGAGTTGTGCATCTTCGCGGGCAATAGCAAGACCCAAACCTGTTCCCCCCATCGTGCGGCGACGAGAGGGGTCTGCGCGCCAGAACCTGTCAAAGACCCTTTCGGCTTGACCGGCGGTAAGCCCTTGCCCATAGTCACGAACAACCACCGCAAGAGCCGCAGAAGTTCCGGTCACAAGAATGTCCACACCCTGGCCATTCGCATGCTCGAGCGCATTTGCTACCAAATTACGAATAATGCGTCGCACGCGCCCCTGGTCCACATGTGCGGTGGAGTCATCTGCTCCCCCCCACAACCGCAACTCGACATCCATGTCTTCTGCGAGCGGAAGCATGGACACCACCTCATCCCTCACCAAAGACGTGAGGTCCGTGGCGTCAAACTCCATATGAGCCGCCCCGGCATCAATTCGACTAATTTCGAGTAAATCGGCAAGCATCGACTCGAACCTGTCCAGTTGGGTGTTGAGGAGTTCTGCGGAACGAGCCGCCTCCCCGGGGAAAACTTGGCGAGATTCAAACAAGACGTCCGAAGCCATGCGTACAGTCGTGAGAGGGGTGCGGAGTTCATGAGAGACATCCGCCACAAATCTCCTTTGCAATCGAGACAGATCTTCCATGCGAGTGATTTGATCCTGTAGGGATTCCGTCATCTCGTTGAACGTAGTGGCAAGAGTGGACATCTCGTCATAGCCCCGGACGGGCATGCGCGCTTCAAGCACGCCCTCCGCAACACGTGATGCCACGCGGGCCGCTTGACGCACAGGTTGGACAGCCTGACGCGCCACCCACCATGTCAAAAAAATCACAAAACCCGCTATCACCAAAGCCCCAAGAGCAAGGACTCGTTGGATCACATCCAAGGTGGCTTGTTCACTTTCCAGACTGTAAACAAAATAGATTTCATACAAACCAGAAAAGTCTGACTCGCTGGTCCCGGTGGAATCTTCAATAGTGATGGTTGCTCCGACCACGGCCCCAGGCCCCCCATCCGGAGCGACCGAGACAAACTGCCATGACTGTGCCGCGCCTGCCTGGACAGCGGTGCGCATTTCGTCAGAGATAGAATTTTCCGAACCGGCAGGAGCTGCTACGGACGTCACCGGTAGGCGCGAATCGTTGCCAGGATGGCGTTGAATCACTACCCCGCGGGACTCTCCCCCCACATCCCGCAGACTCGCCACCAGCCCATAAATCAACTCCTGAAGCTCCGCCGGTGTTTGAGCACTAGCAGCATCCGCACGAGCTTGAGTCGAAAGGGCATCTTGAGCGGACTCAGCAAGTAGTCGGTCCACGCTTGCAGACACCAAACCGTTACGAATCTCGGTAGTGACAAACCACCCCAATCCTGCAAGCGTCACCAGTCCGACAGCCATACTGGTCGTGACCACTCGTACGAGCATGGAGCGTCTCCAGCGCCGCACGAGTCTTCGGAGCGCCGTCACGAAAGCGTTCGTGACTGGATGCATCGAGGTCACCTCAACAGCAGGGTCACGGCACCGGATCCCCTGCTTTGTATCCCACTCCCCGGACCGTCACCACAATCACAGGGTTATCAGGATCGCGTTCCACTTTTGCCCGCAGTCTTTGTACGTGAACGTTCACTAACCGAGTATCTGCCCGATGCCGGTATCCCCACACCGACTCAAGTAAGACTTCGCGCGTAAATACTTGGCCGGGAGAACGCGCGAGCGCCACCAACACGTCGAATTCAAGGGGCGTGAGAGACAAGACTTCTCCGTCACGAGTAACGGTATGCCCGGGGATGTCTATGTCGATATCTCCAATGCGCACCGTCTCAGGGCCTTCATCATGGCGATCCCGCAACCTGGCTCGAATACGCGCGATGAGTTCACGCGGCTTAAAGGGCTTGGGGATGTAGTCATCGGCACCGGACTCCAAACCCAACACCACGTCCACTGTGTCAGATTTTGCCGTCAACATGATGATGGGGACACCCGACTCTTGGCGAATTTCTCG
Organism: Demequinaceae bacterium; assembly: GCA_011524475.1. Lineage (GTDB taxonomy): Bacteria > Actinomycetota > Actinomycetes > Actinomycetales > Demequinaceae > WTKG01. Next base: position 5,023 of record WTKG01000142.1, on the reverse strand, counting down.
GCACACGTCGATCCCAGATTTCCCTGGCAACATGAGGTCTAGCAAAATCAATTCAGGGCGCTCCGCGCGAAAGGCCTCCAGGGCAGCATCTCCAGCGGAACAAAACACCGGAGTGAAGTTTTCTCCTGTCAGAACGATGCCAATCATTTCGGCAAGGTCTGGGTCATCATCGACCACGAGTATGCGTCCGGGCATGTAGCCCATTATGGTCGGTACATACCAATGTAGGCACGCACCTCCGGAGGAAGCAATGGATTCTGAGTCGAACGAGACGCCTTGGGCAGCTCCTGGTTCTTCTTCACGGGATACTTCCTCATCCTGGAGTTCACCTGGCTCTACTTCCTCAGAGGGAGAATCTTCTGGCGCAGAATCCACCGCCCCGAAAGACCGCTCTTCCTCGGGAGCGCGTACTTGGAAGCCAGGAATCATCCACTTGCGTCCGCAATCATTTGGAGAAATCCTCAACGGGGCCTTCATGGCAATCCGTTTTAACCCCTCCGTGACCATAGGCCTGCCCGCAATAGTGCTCCTGGTAGGGACCGTATTTTTCTCGGTCGGCACATGGTCGATATTTGGTCAGAGCGACTTATTCGACCCCACCACGACTACCCCTCAAGCCTTCACAGAGGAACGCATCGGTGGCACCATCACCGGCTTGCTGCTTGGTGGGGTGTTGCTGTGGGTTTCCAGCATGATCGCAAACGCATTCGTCATGGTGGCGGCCTCGCGTGCAGTTCTGGGAGAGAAAATCAGCCCACGTGAGACGTGGGAGTTGGTACGAGGGCGGATCCCCGCAGTGCTGACATACAGCATCCTGACATCCGTTGCTATGAGCCTGGCACTTCTTTTGGTGGTGGCAATAATTTTTGGAGCGGCCAGCGTGAGCGCAGAATTTGGGGTGCTCACAGGAATAGCGGGAACACTGCTCGGCTTAGGCGCCGTAATTTATCTGTCAATCAAACTTCTCCTTGCACCCGCTGCCATCGTGCTGGAAAGAATCGGGCCTATTGCCGGATTGAAGCGTGGCTGGGTTCTCGTGAAGGGGCGTTTTTGGTGGATTTTCTTGCTGTATTTCGTAGGCTCGTTGATCATCTCCGTGGTCGGGCAGGTGTTCGCCTTCCCGTTGGGAATCATCGCCGGGATTGTCCCGGCGCTGTGGCCCTCGCTCGCAGGGTTGGCGATATCTATCAGCAACGGGTTGTCTACCTTCTTGGGAAGCCTCTTAGGTGCCGCATTCCTAGGCTCTTTCATCGCGCTGATCTACACAGATCAGCGGATGCGGCTCGAAGGTCTGGACATCACCCTCATGAATGCCGCGCAGAAACAGGACTGACGTGTTCTTCGATATCCCTGTCACCCCGGGAGAAGACGAAGCCCGGGAATGGGTGATCGAAGAATTACGTAAACCCGTCTACAACCAGGGCGAGTCTTTGCTGGATCGCCTCTTCTCGTGGCTTATCAACTCTTTTGCGGAAACCTTCGACTTTAGTTCCACGTCTGGCGTCCTTACCTGGCCAGTAGTAATTGCCCTGCTTGCCGGGGCGGCAGTTGTCGCAGCATGGCTTCTTGCCGGACCGATCCGCATGCGAATCGAAGCCAGACGTGCCGCCGCATCGGCTCCTCTTACTTTTGACCCCCGCTCGCAAGCAGAAATCTCACAATCTGCACTTGAGGCAGCTGCGCAAGGAGACTGGAATACAGCCCTCCTCGAGAGATTTCGGGCCATCATTGCTTCTTTCGAAGAACGCGGCATCCTCGATGCTCGTGAAGGACGCACTGCTTTTGAGGCGGCACGAGACGGTAGCGCGGTATTGGGTGCGTGGGAACATGAACTCATCGGAGTGAGCGTCACATTCGATTCCGTTTTTTACGGTCGTAAGGATGCAACCGAGGCGCAATATCTTTCTGCCACCACCCTCGCCACGGCCCTCGAAAAAGCGCACCGCGCTACCCAGGTGGAAGCCACATGAGCGCAACGAACACTCACGTGGAATCTCAGGGGTTATCGGGGCAATCCGCCCGGAGTTGGTGGGACCGCGCCCGCATCTGGGTATTTGTGGGCAGCACGGTAGCAATCGTGATGGTGTTCCTTGGAATCTTGCAGCCCACGGGTTCCGACCGTCCCGCCTCCATCCATAACCCGGGGCCTATCGGTGCCATGGCCCTCGCGGAAGTGTTACGTAACCAGGGGGTCACTGTTACCGAGACTGAATTCCTGGTCGACGCTGGCGCATTGCTCAATCCAGGTGACACTTTGGTGCTGGCACACGCGCCATTCTTTGATTTTGAACAGTCTCAATCGCTTCTTGGCTTTGACGGAAACCTGGTGATTCTGGGCACTGCCAATTCCCTCCTGTTCGAGATCGATAACGGGGTTGTACCCCAGACGGGAGACTTCAGAACCAACCAAGTGGTGGAGGCCAACTGCTCTGTTCCAGCAGCGAGGAACGCTGGCTCCATCAAAGCGGAAGGGGCCCACGAGATTTTGATCGAAGACACCACCGGCGTGGACGTGTGCTTCGGCGCTTCCGGTGACCCCCAGGCAGGAATCTACGTAGAAATCACTCGCGAAAACGACACTCAGATACGGATACTGGGTGATGGAAACCTGATCACTAACGAGAGGATTTCCGAACATGGCCACGCGGCCCTTGCCCTCAATGCGATTGGAACCGTAGAAAACGTCGTGTGGTACGTCCAAAACCCCTTTGACATCGGCACCCTCGAAGTAGAGGCGCGTGACGAACTCCTCCAAGGCCAGTTGCGTTCTGCGTACCACCCCGCCGCGCCGGCAGTAATCGTGGGACTGGGATTGGTCGGAATCGCGGCCCTGTGGTGGCGAGGAAAACGGGTGGGGCCACTTGTGACAGAACCGCTTCCGGTCGTGGTGAGGTCATCAGAGGTCACCCGAGGAAGGGGAACTTTGTACCGTAAGTTCCGCTCCCGCGGCCGCGCTGCGGCTGGAATCAGAGCAGGAATCGCGTCACGTTGCGCACGCACTCTTGGCCTTCCTCGGACAGCTCAGGCGGAGGAACTCGTGAGCGCAATCGCAGCCGCAACTACCCGTGACGAGGTGGCTGTCCGGGACGCTTTCTACGGGCCCCCTCCCACAACAGACGCAGAGATGGTTGACTTGGTACGAACCCTGGACGCAATTGAAAGCGAGGTGCACTCAGCATGAGTCCCGCACGTAAGCCCGCCGACCTACGCGACACCCTCACGAATGTACGAACGGAAGTCGGGAAGGCCGTCGTGGGGCAGGACGCTGCTGTGTCAGGGCTGATTCTTGCCCTCTTATGTCGCGGCCACGTATTGCTCGAAGGCGTACCCGGAGTAGCGAAAACCCTTCTGGTGCGCTCCTTGTCTGCTGCTCTTGGCCTAGACAGCAAGCGCGTGCAATTCACCCCGGACCTTATGCCTGGAGATATCACGGGGTCCATGATCTATGACGGCAAAACTTCGAAGTTCACGTTTCGAGAGGGCCCTGTCTTCACGAATCTCTTGCTTGCAGACGAAATCAACCGCACGCCCCCGAAAACCCAGTCGGCGTTGTTAGAGGCAATGGAGGAGCGCCAAGTCAGTGTGGACGGACAGTCGCGGCCTCTGCCCGATCCTTTCCTCGTGATTGCTACCCAAAACCCGGTGGAGTACGAAGGAACATACGCACTCCCCGAAGCCCAGCTCGACCGCTTCTTGTTAAAGATCACTCTTGATCTTCCCGGCCGCGACGACGAAACCACCATCCTCGAACGTCACGCCCAGGGTTTCAATCCACGAGACCTCGATGCGGCCGGCATCGGAGTTGTGGCCAAAGCGAAGACTCTCCAGACTGCCCGTGAAGAACTACAAAAGGTTGATATCTCTGCGGAAGTCTTGGCATACATCGTGGATGTGTGCCGGGCCACTCGCGAATCACCCTCGGTGCAACTGGGGGTCTCTCCACGTGGATCTACCGCACTCATGGCTACGTCCCGCGCCTGGGCGTGGATGAGTGGACGCGACTTCGTCACCCCAGACGACGTGAAAACTTTGGCAACCTCGACTTTGCAACATCGCATCAAGTTACACACGGAAGCCGAACTCGAAGGAGCATCCGCCGAGAGTGTTCTCGCGACAGTGCTCGCCACCGTGCCTGTGCCTCGGTAACCGTGTACATCACGTGGAGAGCCGTCACGGTAGTGGCACTAGGAGTGCCCCTTGCCGTGATTTCTCCCGCCGGTTACAACGCCGCTTTCGTGTGGCTGCTGGTGGTTGCCGCGCTCGCGAGCATCGATGCCTTGCTTGCTCCGGGTGCTCACACACTTTCTGTCACCCGCCTCACCCCTCCATCTGTGCGTCTCAGCGAGTCCTCACACGTGACTGTGACGGTGACGAACCGTGGCTCCCGGACGGTACGGGGAGTGCTGCGCGACGGGTGGCCTCCTTCTACCGGACTTGCCACTGCCCTCCACCGCTTAATGCTTCGTGCCGGGGAACAGGTCCGATTGGTGAGCTCGATTACTCCCACAAGACGCGGCGACAGAAACGCTGGTGCAGTGACTCTCCGAATTGACGGACCACTGCGAATTGCTGGACGAGAAACGTCCGTGGACGTTCCGGCGCGAGTGCGAGTGCTCCCTGAGTTTGCGGCACGTCGCCATCTCCCTAGCAGAATCGCACGCCTTCGTGAATTAGACGGACGTGCGGCTGTGCAGGTGCGTGGCCCCGGAAGTGAATTCGACTCGTTGCGCGAATACGTGATTGGGGATGACGTTCGCTCGATTGATTGGAGGGCAACGGCACGCCGGTCGGAGGTGGTGGTGCGCACCTGGCGCCCCGAGCGCGACCGGCACGTTTTTATTCTCGTCGACACCTCCCGCACGTCAGCCGTGCGGATCGCGGACCAACCGCGGCTCGATACCTTTCTCGAAAGCGCACTATTGCTTTCCGCCCTGACATCCCATGCAGGTGACCGTGTCCAGGTAGTGGGTTTTGACCGGCAGATCCGCACCCGCGTAGCGGACTCGGCAACTCGCACGATGCC
>WTKG01000184.1 GCA_011524475.1 Demequinaceae bacterium | reverse complement strand
CCGGATACGGCAGAAGCCCCGCGCGAGGCACTCAGTGTGCGCTCAATACGCGTGGCGAGAGAGGACACGGCGATATTGATGAGTATGTAAAGCACAGCACCCGTCAAAACGAAGGGGACGGTTGTCGCTTCGCCAAAGAAGTTGTAATTGCGTTTGAGTTGGGTCAGTAGTTCTGGATACGCAATGATGAAACCAAGGGACGTGTCTTTGAGGAGCACCACTATCTGACTAATGAGAGCCGGCATCATGATGCGCACGGCTTGCGGAAATTCGATGCGCAGTAACGTCTTGATGGGAGAAAGCCCAATCGCCAGCCCCGCTTCGCGTTGACCTGACGGCAAGGCCGCGATTCCGGCACGCAAAATTTCGGCCACCACCGCCATGTTGTACACGACCAGGCCGAGCACCACAGCCGGTAAGGGTGTGAGATCGAGAGCCAGCACCCCGAAGTACATCACCAAGAGCACAGGGATGCCTCGAAAAACTTCGGTGATTACTCGTGCGGGAACGCGCACAAACCATTGTTTCGACACGCGTGCGATGGTGAGCCATACCGCCAAGACCGCCACGATGGGAACGGCAATCAGAACTGCCCGTAACGTTCCCCAGATTCCCCTCGCGAGTGATTCCCACACCTGGCCCGCAGAGAACCCAAACCGTCCTTCTGTGAGCACTAGCCACCGCTCGTCAAAGATCCCACGCTGGTAGGCAACGCTGATGCCCCACCCCAGCAGCGCCAGTAAGAGTGCAGTAAACACCACGTTGTAGATTCGATCGCGGCGCCGGGCTTTCGGTCCAGGGTGGTCGTACAGCGTGACGTTATGACTCATCGGACTATCGCCCATTTCTTTTCTAGCCGAGACGATGCGAAGCCCATGGGAATGGTGATGAGTGCGTAAAGAAGCCCTACCCCCGTAAAGATCCAGACCACTGAGCCTGGTTCTTGATTGGCGAGGCGGTTTGCCGACGCCACCAGTTCGGTAGCCGCAAATCCTGCCGCGACGGAAGTGTTTTTCACGTGCGCAACAAACACACTGATCATGGGTGGGACAACCGCCCGTAACGCCTGAGGTAACACCACATTCCCCAGGGTCTGAGTAAAAGTCATACCGATGGATCGCGCAGCTTCCGCTTGACCTTGAGGCACTGAGTTCACCCCGGAACGCACCACTTCACAGACAAATGCCGAGGTATAGATACTGAGCGCAACGATCGCAAAAATGATGCCGTTGTTGATGGTGACACCGAATACCTCGTCGCGGGCAATAGGAATCACAATCCCAAACATCGCCGACAACGTCGCCCCTAGAAATAAAAAGATAAGAGTGAGGGGTGAATTACGTATCACCGTGACGTAGACCGCCCCCAAGGTACGTAGAGGCCCGACTGGAGATACTCGAAAAGCCCCCAACACCGTTCCCCACACCAAGGCAAAAATACCCGCGACGACGGCAAGAAGAAGTGTGGAAAAAAATCCTTGAGTGAGGAGTTCAGGGATGGAATAGACGTCGTCATAGACGGTGACTTCCGATTCCATTCCTCATCCCCTCCTCTCGAAAAAAGCAGGTGGGCCCGCGGCACTCACCGCGGGCCCACCTTTCCTACTTAGTTGATCTCGTAGCGGTCAACGGCGGGCGCGACAGCCGGAGGAAGCACGGTTCCAGCCGTGTCTGCCCATGCTGCGTCCCAACGTCCGTCCGCGAAGATTTCTTCGAGAACGTCGTTGATCCAGTTACGGAACTCGGTGTCTTCGCGAGACAAACCAATGCCGTAAGGCTCTTCCGTGAAGGGCTCGCCCACCACTTTAAATTCGCCTTCGGACTGGTCCACGTAACCCGCAAGAATCACGTTGTCCGTGGTCACCACGTCAACTTCACCGTTACGGAGCGGCTCGAGGCAGTCCGTGTACGCGGCAAAGAGCACCAGGTTTGCGTCGGGGTAGTTCTCTGCCACATTGGCTGCTGGCGTGGAACCTTCGACGGAACACACATTCTTGCCCGCCATGTCTTCAGGAGCGTTGATGTCGTCTGTCGTAGACAGCGTCATCATCGCCTGGCCTGCTGAGTAGTACGGGCCCGCGAAGGAGATGATTTCTTTGCGAGTGTCGTTAATCGTGTACGTGGCAACCACGATGTCCACCGTGCCGGCCTCAATGAAAGGCTCACGGTTAGCGGACACCGTTTCTACCCAATTGATGTTCTCGGGAGCGATACCCAACTCACCGGCGATAATCGTACCGATCTCGACGTCAAAGCCCACCGGCACTCCATCCGGCCCCACAAGGCCAAACAGTGGCTGATCGAACTTAGTGCCGATAGTGATTTCGCCTGCTTCTGCAAGCGCAGCCATCGTCGAACCCTCGGGGAATTCGGCCGCAGCCGACGCCTCCGGCTCGGGGTCGGCTGCCGTAGAACATGCGCCGAGTGTGAGCGCCGCCGCAGAGGCGATCGCCGCAATCCTCACATGTGTCTTCATATGTTTCCTCCTTATTCTCGCCGAGGCGACGTTGCCTCCGCGACTCGCACTTAGTGCGTCAATATTTTGGACAAAAAGTCCTGCGCCCTCTCCGTTTGCGGGTTGGTGAAAAACTCATCTGGGACGGCTTCTTCCACAATTTGCCCGCCATCCATAAATACGACTCTGTCGGCTGCTTTTCGGGCGAAACCCATCTCATGGGTCACGACAATCATGGTCATGCCTTCCTTCG
>WTKG01000115.1 GCA_011524475.1 Demequinaceae bacterium | reverse complement strand
CTGCCTGGATTGTGGGCATAGTGTCAAACAAACGACCGTCAATGACACTCCACGTCAATGCCAAAATCGCGCCACCCAACACTTGAGCTCCTGCCTCGACAAGGGACGCGACCGTGAGGCGGCTCTTAGAAATTCCATACTCGCTAGCAAAGAGCACCTTGCCGCCAATCCACATCACCTTGCCGGGGATATACCTCCCCATCCAGGCACGGGAATAGACCTGCGCAAGAACTCCAAAGGAAGGAAGCTTCTGGGCACCTAAAGATGTGAGAACAAATCTCCAGACACCTACTCCAATGAAACGGAAAAGAAGGCCCACCACAAGAGCAGCCACAAGCAGTGGCCAGGTCACCTGAAGGTCGCTAAGTAACGACCAATCAGTTCCCCACAAGAACCAGACAAAGAAAGCAGCAATCAAGACATACGCGGCTATTTTGAGGTAGGTCAAAGCGGAAGGAGAGCTTTTATCAGTTCCACTCACGCTTGGCACTGCACACCCTTTCAGATGACACCGCGGTGTCTGAGAAAGAGTCTAGAGATTCTTGTGAGGCACGCGTGCACCACAGGCCAGAATAATTTAGCCGTGAAGGTCCTCAATTGCGGCCGCATACACGTCTCGTACAGGCAGCCCTACCGTCTGCGCGACATCTCGAGCTGCATCTTTTGTACGCTCGCCAGCCTGCACGCGAGCCCGCACCTCCGCGACAGCAGTCTCCACATTCACCGCTTCCGGAGGCCGACCTCCCACCACCACCACCATTTCTCCCCGCACCTCACCACTGCCTGCCCAGTCCGAAAGTTCCGCAAGACTCCCGCGACGGACTTCTTCATGTCTTTTCGTCAATTCACGACACACGGCAGCCGGACGATCTGCTCCAAAAATCTGCGCCATGTGTGCGAGAGTGCTGGCAAGCCGGTGCGGAGACTCAAAGAAGACCATGGTGCGAGCTTCGGTGGCTAACGCTTCAAGGGCCTGCCCCCGTTCTCCGTTTTTGCGTGGAATAAACCCCTCAAAAACAAAAGCGTGGGTAGACAGCCCTGACACGGCCAGAGCCATGAGTACGGCACTCGGCCCGGGCAATGCTGTCACGTCCACACCAGCTGCGGCCGCCTTCACCACCAGCGGGTGCCCAGGGTCTGCAACGGTAGGCATTCCCGCGTCGCTGACCACCACCACCACATCTCCCGTAATGGCGCGGTCCACTAACATCTGAGCGCGGGTGTCTTCGTTGTGATCGTGATGTGACACCACGTCTGCACGAAGAGAAATCCCCAACCGACGAGCCAAGTCACGCAATGAGCGAGTGTCTTCCGCAGCAACCACGTCAGCCTGAGAAAGAGCCTCGTGCAGCCGTGGGCTGGCGTCGGCAATGTTCCCTATCGGTGTGGCCGCAAGCACAATCTTCCCGCTCATAACTCAAGGGTGTCACACACCTCCACTTCACGTGGGTACCTGCATGCCCGCGCATCACCGCAGGAGCCGCGCGTAGACCACTCACGCTGTATAGGCTAAGCAGGTGTCCACCACCTACACGAGCCCCGCAAAGGTAGGCAGACCCTCGCTCGAGATGCGTCTCGTGCTCTGGGTTATCCGCCATGCCACGTGGACAATGTCGCTGGGAGTAGGTCTGCTCGCTGCTCTGACACGCTTTACGGGACTTGGCGAACCTCGCAAGTTAATCTTCGACGAGCTGTACTACGCCCGGTACGCGTACTCACTGTTAGAGCTCGGCTATGTGGGCATATACGAGGGCGAGAACCAGGCATTCGCGAACGGAGACTTCTCTGGCCTGACGGAAAGAGCCGACCGCACGGTCCACCCTCCGCTGGGAATGTGGATCATCGCGCTGGGAATTCGACTCTGGGGTCCAGACCCATTTGGGTGGCGATTCATGAGTGCTGTTGTGGGGACGCTCACCGTGATTGCGGTGGCGTTGATTGCACGCAAACTATTCGATTCCGTGCTCTGGGGCACAGCCGCTGGAGTACTCCTGGCTTTGGACGGCACGCACATAGTGCTGTCCCGCACAGCCCTCCTAGACATATTTCTGGGTTTCTTTGCCGTGCTCGCGTTCGGGTTTATCGTGCTCGACCGTCATCGCACCAGCAAGATTTTGCACACCAAAGCCGCACAGGCCCGCGAGGCAGCAGGGCTCGCGCCGGACGACCCCCTTCCAGGTACTGGTCCCGCCGTGGGAATCAGGTGGTACAGGTATGCGGCGCTTGCGAGCCTCGGGCTTGCGGTGGGGGTGAAGTGGTCAGGTCTATACGTGGCTGCCTTCCTCATGGTGTTGTCCGTCATATGGGATCTCGCAGACAGGCACGCAGCAGGAATCAAAAAGTGGTTTGCCTCCGCTATTTTCCGCTCTGCTCTTCCCGCTTTCCTTGCCACGCTTCTCATCATTCCAGGGGTATACCTCGCCACATGGAGCCAATGGCTTGCCACCCCTGATCACTACGACCGGCAATGGGGCGTGAACCATCCCGACGGCGACTGGGCTGGATTACCTGATCCAGTTCGTTCGCTCGTGCACTCCCACGAAACGACATGGGACTTTCATACGGGCCTCACAAACAGTTCAGGTGTCCAGCACAGTTACGAATCCAAACCCACTACTTGGCTGCTGCAATTACGTCCCACCGCATTCCACTACCGATGGGAAACCAATCCGGACAACGCTCAAGAACTCTGCGGAACCAACGCCTGTGTGGACGCTATTACCT
>WTKG01000169.1 GCA_011524475.1 Demequinaceae bacterium | reverse complement strand
GAGCGTCATCCAGGATGTCCTGGTAGTTCTCTGGAATTTCCTGATCGCCGCTGTCACCGGAGTCTCCATCACCGGAGCCTTCGTCACCGCCTGACCCTTCACCCTCATCGCCGGAGTCTCCATCACCGGAGCCTTCATCACCGGAGTCAGAGTCACCGCCGTCGCCTGACCCTTCACCGTCTTCATCACCGGAACCGGAGCCTTCGTCACCGTCTGAGCCTTCACCCTCATCGCCAGAGTCTCCATCGTCATCCCCGGATTTCTCGGAACCTGTGGAGGTGCCGCGAGACGAATCTGACGAGGGCGAGCGTGCATCTTTCCCGTCGTCGGCGTCCTCCTCGTTTTCTTCTTGATCATCGAGAGGCTCTTCTGCTGCCGGATCTATTGCAGGACCTGCACTTTCCTCAGGTCCCGAGCCAAATATGAGGGAATCCAGCGAATCCGAACCTGATCCACTTGTTGAGGAGCTTGGTTCTTCTTGCGCGGCTGGTGGAGTTGTGTTGTAGGGGGTTTCTATTGCATCAAGGTTCCCGACCACGCCAATGGTCGCCACGGTCATGGCGCCCACACCTATGGTTGCGGCAACTCCGGTAAGCGCAGTGGAACCGCTAGCAGCGGCGCTTGTGAACACACCTCCAAGTCCGCCTACTCCAATTCCCACAGCAGAAGCGGAACCGCCTACTCCTGAGGCGCTACTTCCTGCCCCCAGGGTGCCTGCTGTGCTTGAGGCACTTGTGGCTCCAGCGAAACTTCCGACAATAGGTAGTGCCGTTTCCAAGGCGCCGGTACCCAAGACGCCAAGCACAATCGGTGCGATGACTCCACGCAAACCATGGTTGACGTCTTCAAGTTCCTTGACCAAAGCGCGGCATGTCTCACATTGCTCAACGTGCTTATCGACATGTGCGGTTTCGCGCTTAGTCAGCCCTCCACGTACGTAACTTCCTAGCTGGTCTGCGACATCAAGGCATTCGATGTCATCTGTGCCGCTGAGATGTTGTTGGAGGTACCCCTGTCGCAGAGCTTCTCGTGCTCGGTAGGCAAGAGCTGCCACTCCGTTGGGGGTGAGCCCCATCACCGTCGCAATTTCCGAGGGGGATTTCCCTTCGATCTCCGTGTACCACAAGACCACTTGCCAACGTTCTGGCAATGAGCGATAGGCATCCGCAATGACACCCTGCTCAAAGTTGTCGAGCGTGGGTTCGTCGCTTCCGGCTTCAAAGCCTAAGGCTGCGCTATGAACCTCAAGATCTTCTTCAGGACGAATACGTTTACCTTTATTGATCAGATCAAGTCCGGTCCTGCGTACTACGGTGAACAAGTATGCACGGAAGGCGAGATCTGGTCCGGAACCTTGCTGCAGAGCTTTGAGGACCCGTGCGAAGGCTTCGGCGACTACATCGTCTACGTCGCTGGGCGATGCCGTATACATGGCGGCTACGCGTCGAGCCGCATCTCCATGGCGTTCATACAGGATGGCAAATGCTGCTGATTCACCGGCGCGTACGCCTGCGATTAGTTCAGCGTCGCTGGACTCTTCAGTCCATAAAACGACATTGCCTTCTGCGCTCACGTGTATGCGTCCTTTCTGCGTATACCTATGTTCGCCAATGAGGCAAGAACAACCAACGAATTTGCGTGCGGACTTCGTCACACTGTGAAGTGATCTGGGTTTTTATCTGGAAAGTGAAACAGTGCAAAAAATGTCATATTTTCGCGTCATAACCACGTGTGAGGTTCCTCTCATAAGGCATGACTGACGTTGATGTGCAGGGAGCAGGCAGTTCTCAAGGCACCTTGGTGGAGCAATGGCGCAGCGCAAGCGTCGACTCCGTCTGGTTACGGCCTGGAGATTGGTTCACTCCCGCGGTGGTCGCGATTGCTGAATCCTTGGAGAGCGGCATGGACACTGCTCCTGCGGCTGCTCGGCTTGGATCCGCACGCGCTCTTGCGGGCGTAGGGATTACCGAAGCCATTGACGATCTCGCGATGCTCTATCGTGCGGCCGGATTCGAGGAGACTCCCACTCGGGCTCTGCGAGCCTTGTGTGAAGGCTGGAGTGCGGGCCAAAGTGATGTCCGTGTAGGCAGTGGAATGCGCGACCCTGAGTCTGGCCTGGGGACAGTCGATTACCTGTCGCAGCGTTTGGTTGAGGTGTATGGAAAGGCTCGTGAATCTCAACAACGTGTCCGGGACACACACTGTTTGGTGATCGTCGACGTCTCGGTGATCGATTCAGATGTCTGGCAAAGAATTGCGCGTAACGCTGCCGTGGGTGCTGCGCTTAAGAGCGCATACGGCGACACACATCCCATGGCTTTTTTGCGCGATGGAGTATACGCAGTCCTTGTCGAGCGCGGCCCCGACATGGGAACAGGCCTCGCTACTCTTCGCGACCACATTTCTGACCGGGCGCATTCCATGCGTGTCGGTAATTTGACACGGCAACCTCCGCGAGTGTGGGTCGAGGCTCTTCCCGACTACCACGCATACGCGGTCGAACTCTTGGGCACTCTGCAGCGATAGCCCGACCTCTCCCCCCGTCCCCTTACTGGGCGGTCGCGCAGAGTGGCTCATGTTCTCGGTCTCGCCGGCACATAAAGGTGTCGGCGAGACCAGGGGAACATTTACGTACGGCGGTTGTAGGCGCGAATTGCTAGCGGAGCAAAAACGATCACAAATCCTGCTGACCAGATCAGAGTGTTGATTGTTGGTTCCTGCCATTGCCCTACAC
>WTKG01000164.1:6551-14693 GCA_011524475.1 Demequinaceae bacterium | reverse complement strand
GCACCCAAGACTGCGCGTGCCTCCATATTGGTGGCGACGTCCGACACCGCTTGGGTCACGAGGTCTCCCCTGATGTCATTCGTGACGTCGTCCCCATCCAAAAAGACCCGCGGGTTGCGGGGGTCTAAAGAAAACTCCAGATTCATGGTGTCCGCAATGGCTACCACGCTGTCCGCATCTGTCATGTGTACCCCTTCGCGAATACACGCCAACGCGCACGCGCGATACATCGCCCCGGTGTCCAGGTACGCAAGCCCCATGGCCTCTGCAACCGCGCGGGCCACAGTGGATTTTCCTGCCCCCGAAGGCCCATCGATTGCTACGACTACACCAGTCATGCTTCCACCACGTTCCATCCCTGTGTAGTGAGGTGAGTGACAAGCGCAGCGGCCGTCTCTTCCTGCACGCTCACCCGCACGAGCCCGACAGGCTGTTGAGGTGAGTGCTCGATAGCGAGGTCCTCAATATTGACGTTCGCCTCATCGATGGCGGTTAAAAGCTTTAACAATTGACCCCCGGTGTCGGGAACGATCACCGTTATTTCTGCCCACATGTCCCTGCCGCCACCATGCTTTCCAGGGATACGGGCAACTTCCTGTGCGCCGTGGGCAACAAGCTCTTCCACAGCGGGGCCAATATCGTGGGCATCATGTATGCGAGTGAGCGTCGTGATGATGTCTCCTAGCGCGGCCCGTACATCCTCGACGTTGAGGCCTGCGATTTCTTTCCACAACGCCGCGTCACTCGAGGCCAGGCGAGTCATATCCCGTAGTCCTGCCCCCGCCAGCGGAAGATGCTCTGCTGAGACTTTCTCCATGTTTGAGGCAAGGGCAGAGGAGAGCAGTTGCGGCACATGAGACACGTATGCGACCGCGTGGTCATGCGCCTGCGCCTCCATGTGCACCACGTCTGCCCCCACCGCCTCAGCGATACCCACCACCACATCCACAGATTTTGGAGATCCGGCACCTGCACAGACCACCCAGGAACGGGCGCGAAAGAGATCTCCTTGAGCACCCTGCGCTCCTGATATTTCTCGACCTGCCATGGGGTGAGAACCCACGTACCGATGCGCGTGTGTCGAGCGTGCAACCGTATCGGCAACGGGGGCCTTCACCGAGGCAAGATCCGTCACGACTGCATCAGGAAAATTTTGCAGTGCAGCGAGAACCACTTCTGTAGTGGTCGCAGGAGGCACTGCGACGACCACGCACGCCGGGTCTCGCAGCGCGTGGGTCTCTCCCGCTCCCAACGAATGGGCAAGGTGGAGTGCCTTCTGGTTTGCATCCTCCAGCGACGTGGGTATTCCGGCGTGACGCAAGGCAAGGCCAAGCGATGTCCCTATGAGACCGGCGCCAATAATGTGCACGCCACGTGTGACGCGAGAGGTGTTCACGATTCCCTACACGATATTCGAACGGAGCCCCGTGGCAGCGTGCAGGTACACGTGCGTGAGGTCCTCACGTTTCTGGGTGCTTTGGATATGCATCATCACTCGAATGATGCCTGTGGGGGCATTGTTCACGCCCATTTCCACTGCACACATGAGAGGCACGTCTTCTAATCCCATCGCTCGTGCAGCTGTTGCGGGGAAGGCGGAGGTGAGATCAGGCGTGCATGTAAAGAACACAGATACGAGGTCGGTAACAGAGATGTCGTTGGACGAAAGCATCTGCTGCACAAGCTCTGTGGTGCGCGCGTAAATAGCGGAGGGCTCATCCGCCTCCACGCTGGTGGCGCCCCTAATCGCCTGCACACACATGTCTACCTCCGCACACCATGCTAGTGGTCTGTTACAGGCCCGCGATAGTAAGCAAAGATCCGGTTTCTTCCGGATCGAGGGTACGCAATTCTCCTGGCGCCAATCCCTCCAAGGTCAGTGGACCGAATTGCACTCGCGCGAGTTCCTGCACTGGGTGACCCACTGCATCAAACATGCGGCGCACAATGCGGTTGCGGCCTTCGTGAAGAGATACCTCCACTACAGACTGTTCTGAGGTGGTGTCACGAATATTGCAGCGAGTGACGCGCACGGGCCCATCGTCAAGGTCCACTCCTGCTTTCAATACAGTGCACAGGCTTGACGCCACCTGACCTTTCACTTTGGCCACATACGTTTTTTCAATGCCAAAGGTGGGGTGGGCCAGGCGGTGGGCTAATTCCCCATCATTCGTCAAAATCAGTACGCCGGTGGTTTCGGCATCCAGCCTTCCCACGTGAAACACCCGGGACCCTAGTTCCTGCACAAAAGACGAGAGGTCAGGCCGTCCGCGTTCGTCTTTCATAGTGCTCACAACTCCAGCAGGCTTATGAAGTACGGCGGTCACGCGCCCTTCACCACAGTGAATACGTTTGCCGTCCACCTCGATTGCTGAATTTTCGGGGTCTACACGGACACCTTGAGAATCGATCACCACTCCGTCCACGCGCACGCGACCAGCTTCAATGAGGGTCTCGCAGTGCCTGCGCGAACCAAGTCCCGCACACGCCAAGACTTTCTGAAGCCGCACCCCTTCTGGGCGATGAATTTCCACTATGCGATTCCTTCCGCATCCAATTCAGCCAACGCCGGCAAACGCGGGGCAAGCGGGGGCAGGTCATCAAGACTTGCGAGCCCCAGGCGTTCAAGAAACTCCGTGGTGGTGCCGTATTGAATGGCTCCAGCGATGTCCCCCACCGGTTCAATGAGGCCCCTGGCGGACAAGGTCTTCACCACGGTGTCCACGGACACGCCGCGCACCTCAGATATTTGACCACGAGTCACCGGCTGTTTGTAGGCGATGACGGCAAGAGTTTCAAGCGCGGCCTGAGAGAGCCGTGAAGTGTGGCCGTCAAGAAGAAAGGTCGCGACCACGTCAGCGTAGAGCGGAGAAGAATAGATGCGCCATTTGCCATCCGTCTCTCTCAATTCAAATCCGCGCGGAGATTCCGGATCAGAGTATTCGTCTCGGAGGCGCGTGAGGATGTCTCGTACTCCAGGTTCGGGGATACCGATAGCAGCGGCGAGAGCGGCTGGCTCCACCGGAGTGTCCACCACCATGAGCACGGCTTCCACGGCGGCGGTGTGGTGCGTTTCACTCATCGCGGTGTCCCGCATCGAAGTCAGAATTCACATCCACCTGTGCTTCTCCCCCAGTCCATCGCACCCGTAATTCCCCCAGAGATGCCACCTGGTCGAAGGCCACCAGAGACTCTCGAAACAATTCTAGTAACGCAAGGAATCGCGCCACCACCACTGCAACGTGGTCAGCGTCTGAGACTAACGAACGAAAGGACACACTCGATTCTCGGCGCAAACGCCTCGACAGTACCGTGGCTTCCTCTGCGACAGAAACACGAGGGTGGTGGAGGTGCCCCACATTCACGTCGGTAGTGCGCGAAGAGGTGAGCGCTTCCGCAGCAATCTGGGCAAGTTCGGGCGCTTGTACATTCCACACCAGATCTGGCAGCAAGGTGGCGAATTGAGGCTCCAGGGGGACGCTTCTTCCTCGTCGCGCGGGCGCCTCCCATAAATCCGCAAAGGTTCCGGCCACGTCTTTAAAGGCGCGGTATTGAAGAAGCCGCGCAAAGAGCAGGTCCCGTGCTTCCCAGGCCTCTATGTCTTCGTAGTCCTCTACATCGCCTTGGGGAAGAAGCCGTGCGGCCTTCAGGTCTAACAAAGTCGCAGCAACCACCACGAATTCGCTTGCTCCAGACAAGTCCCAGGAGGAACCTTCTGACATGACTCGTGCGATGTATTCGTCAGTGACTTCGGCCAAGGCCACCTCGGTAATGTCCATCTCTCGTTGCGCGATCAAGTTCAGCAACAAGTCAAAGGGACCGTCAAAGTTCTCTAGCTGTACCGAGAACCCTTCTGTGCTGGGGGCAACACTCACTGCACGGCTCCTCGTGCAATAAGTTCGCGAGCTAGTTGCCGGTATTGCTCTGCTCCTGGGTGTTGCGGCGCAAAAGTCAGTAACGGCTGGGCCGCCACTGTCGCATCTGGAAATTTCACGGTGCGGCGGATGCGAGTGCTCATCACTTGATCACCAAACGCTTCTTCGATGGCATCCACCACTTCTGTCGAATGCAACAACCGAGAGTCATACATTGTGGGAACCAGCCCCACAACCGAGAGGTCTTCATTGAGGCGACTGCGCACTTTGTTGATCGTGTCTACCAGCAACGCCACTCCCCGCATCGCGAAGTATTCGCACGCCAGCGGGATCAATACCCCATGCGCCGCAACCAAGGCGTTGACGGTGAGCAAGCCAAGCGAGGGCTGACAATCAATCAAAATCACGTCATAGTCATCCACCAGCGGTTTCAAGGCTCGAGTCAATGCGGCTTCGCGTGCCACCTCGTTCACCAACTGCAATTCGACGGCTGACAGTTCAATGGTGGCAGGCAATATATCCAGGTTGTCTGTACCGGAAGCGACGATGGCGTCGCGAGCGCCCACAGCGTCGTCCATCAACACGTCATACACCGTGTGGTCAAGATTCATGGCGTTGATACCCAGCGCCGCCGACACCGCTCCTTGCGGGTCAAAATCGACGATCAAGACTTTCCGCCCGTACTCTGCAAGTGCCGCAGCCAGATTCACGGCGGTCGTGGTTTTTCCCACACCACCCTTTTGGTTTGCTAACGCGATGACGCGTGCAGGCCCATGGGAAGCCCGTGGCGCAGGTACAGGAAACTCGCTCACCGTTCCACGGTACCCCGTGCACGTGGGTGAGAGGAAAGATATGTCTCTCGCAAACTTTCTTGTGTCACCTTGATGTACACCTGCGTGGTGGCCAGCGAGGCATGCCCCAACATCTCCTGTACGACCCGCAGGTCCGCGCCACCAGACAACACATGAGTGGCGAAGCTGTGGCGCAGGGTATGCGGGGACACATCCGGCACCCCACTTTTATGTGCCGCAACTTTCAAAATTGACCATGCGCTCTGTCTGCTGAGACGTGTCCCGCGATTGTTGAGAAACACGGCCCCCTGGTGGGCGCCTTTGCGGGCCAGGATGCTTCTGCCTCGTGCCAGGTATGCCGCCATTGCTTGCGCCGCGGCACGGCCCAGGGGAACAACCCTCTCCTTGCCGCCTTTACCTCGTAACAGCACCGCTTCTTCGTCTTCGGTGAGTGTCAGGTCGTCTACGTCGAGGCCTACGGCTTCGGAGATGCGCGCGCCCGTTGCATACAAAAATTCGAGCAATGCCCTGTCTCGGAGGATCCGCGGGGCCTGCGTGCCCTCTGTTTCCGCACTACCGGCCGCCTCTATAAGTGCCGTCACGGCGGCGATCGAGATGGCTCGTGGGAGCCGCTTGGGAATCGCCCGCGGCCGCACGTGGGCAGCAGGGTCTATTGCGGTCCACCCTTCTGCCAAGGCGAACCGGTGCCAGCCTCGCACTGCTACCACCGTGCGGGAGGCTGACGCTGGCGCAAGGCGAGTGCTGCCTTCTGCGTCAGCGGAAATTTCCGTAGAGAAAGCAGTGACGACTTCTGGGGCCACCTCCGCAAGGCTGGTGTATCCCTGCCTGCGCAGATACTGCGCATAACGCGACAAATCGCTGCGGTAGGCACTTACCGTGTGGGCGCTCAGTCCGCGTTCCACGGCTACGTGCGCAAGGTAGGCGCGTTGCTCGCGTTCCAGTGACACGGTTTCCTACGTGGTCCAGACGGTAAGAGCGTCGGGGACAAGTGGGTCTACCAAAACGAACGCAAACACAAGGGACAGGTACACGATGGAGTCACGAAATACCCGCATTTCTCGAAGTTTTGATTCTCCTCGGAACGCTCGGTCGTGGAGTGCCACGACTCCTGCGAGGAACCATGCTCCTGACGCGATAGCCCCCGCAGCATAAATCCATGTCATTCCTGCAACAGGGATGAGCACCAAGGTGGTGACGATCATGACCACTGTGTAGGCGATCATCTGGCCTGCCACGTGTGCCGACGGCTTGACCACGGGAAGCATCGGCACGTCTGCGTCTCGATAGTCCCGTTCAAACTTCATCGACAGTGGCCAGTAATGCGGAGGTGTCCAGAAGAACACAATGAGGAATAACACCACGGGGGTCCAAGACAACGTCTGAGTGACGGCCGCCCAGGCAATCAGGACTGGCATACACCCGGCAGCGCCACCCCACACAATGTTTTGAGGAGTACGGCGCTTAAGTGTCATCGTGTAAAAAACCACGTATAAAACAATGGCGGCCACGCTTAACGCCGCGGCAAGCAGTGAATCCACAACCCAGGCAAACCACGCAGTAGAAATCACGCTGAGAGTCCACGCAAAAATCAGAGCGGCACGAGGAGACACTGTTCCGGTCACGAGCGGGCGGGTGCTTGTTCTCTTCATCACCGCATCTATGTCGCGGTCCAGATAACTGTTGAAGGTGTTTGCCGCACCCGCAGACAGTGCTCCACCGATCACAATCGCCACGGTCAGCCACAGCGGCGGCCACCCGTCAGAAGCGAGAAAAACGGTGGGCAAGGTGGTGGCTAACAACAGCTCAATGATGCGAGGTTTAGTGAGCGACAGGTATGCCTTGAAAATACGTGATGCCCGGATCCACCATGGAATTTCTAGACGTGGAGCGCTTGTGACAGACGTCATGTCCCCATCGTAATGCGACACGCGACTCGCGCGTGCGTATCGCGGTCTAGGCTGGCGCTTAAGCATCTACGAGGGAGACCCGCACATGGCTCTGGAATGGACTTCTATTGACGACAAAGCGGTGAATACCGTGCGCGCTCTTGCCGCGGACGCCGTAGATAAGGTCGGTAACGGCCACCCTGGCACTGCCATCAGTTTGGCTCCCGCTGCGCATATGTTGTTTCACAAGATCATGCGTCATCAGCCGTCAGATCCCACATGGCTTGGCCGAGACAGATTTGTGCTGTCTGCCGGCCACACGTCATTGACGTTGTATTTGCAGTTATTCGCGTGCGGATATGGCCTTGAAATTGAGGATATTGCTTCGTTCCGAACGTATGGTTCGGCCACTCCTGGACACCCGGAATTTGGGCACACCGCCGGTGTCGAAGCCACGACTGGCCCACTCGGTCAAGGGATCGGCAACGCTGTGGGTATGGCTATGGCGGCACGGCGAGAAAGAGGTCTGCTGGACGCGGATGCCCCTGCCGGTGAATCCCCATTCGATCATCGAGTCTTTGTGATCGCATCTGACGGAGACCTTCAAGAAGGCATCTCCGCAGAAGCCTCGTCTCTTGCCGGGCACCAAGAACTCGGAAATCTCATTGTGCTGTGGGACGACAACCACATTTCCATTGAAGACGACACAGATGTGGCTTTTTCTGAGGACGTGCTGGCCCGGTATCGCGCCTATGGCTGGCACACGGAACGGGTGGACTGGTCGCACGAAGATGACGGCTATAAAGAAGATGTCCATGCTTTGCACGGGGCATTCGAAGCGGCCCTGGCGGAGACGTCTCGGCCCTCGATCATCGCATTGCGCACCATCATCGGCTGGCCTTCCCCCACGAAACAAAACACTGGCGCCATTCATGGCTCGAAGCTGGGCGCCGAGGAAACAGCCGCGCTCAAAAAAGAACTGGGGCTTGACCCCGAAGAGTCCTTTGCCGTGTCAGAAGAGGTACTCCAACACCTCCGCGGTGCCGCTACTCGTGGCGACGCGTTACGAGCGGAATGGGACTCCGCATTCCATGAGTGGCAGCAGAGCAATCCCGATAGAGCCGCGCTACTTACCAGGTTGCTTTCCCGCGAATTACCTGAAGGATGGACGAACGCGCTGCCTGAATTCGATCACGGCACAGACATGTCTACCCGCGCTGCCTCCGGTGCGGTTGTGAGCGCTCTCGCCGATACGTTGCCAGAGTTATGGGGCGGTTCCGCAGATTTAGCGGGCTCCAACAACACCACCATGGCAGGGGAACCATCATTTCTTCCTGCGCACCGTTCCACAGAGAAGTTCGCCGGACACGAGTACGGACGCACGCTTCACTTTGGAATCCGGGAACATGCGATGGGCGCCATTGTCAACGGCATGGCCCTCCACGGGCTTACGCGCCCCTACGGCGGCACCTTTTTGGTCTTTTCGGACTACATGAGGCCATCCGTGAGGCTTGCGGCAATGATGCACATTCCCAGCATTTTCGTATGGACGCATGACTCCATAGGAGT
>WTKG01000164.1:0-6451 GCA_011524475.1 Demequinaceae bacterium | reverse complement strand
CGGAGGGAACTCCTGACGTCGTGATCATTGCTACCGGTTCCGAAGTGCAACACGCAGTCGGCGCGAGAGATCTGCTGGCTGACGAGGGAATTCACGCCCGGGTGGTGTCGATGCCATGTGTGGAGTGGTTCCAACGCCAAGACGCTGCGTATCGAGATTCTGTTATCCCGCCAGACGTCACGGCACGTGTGTCAGTCGAAGCGGGGCTTTCGGCTTCATGGCACGCTTTTGTGGGAAGCGGCGGGCGTTTCGTGTCGATCGAGGAATACGGAGCCTCAGCTGCAGGTGCGCTTTTGATGGATAAGCATGGTTTCACAGCTGAAAACGTCGCTGCCCATGCTCGTGACGCGCACAGTGAGGCGTCATGACCTCACTGGTGCATGGTGAAGTCTCGCATGAGGAGACAACGGCACTACGTGTGTCCGTGAGGCCTTCGAACCAGAAGGTCTTTGACGAGAATGTCTCTTCCGTGGTGTCGGATTCTGTGGCGTCGGGGATTGCCAGCAAAGACGCTTCATTGTGGGGCCCGTCAGCGGAGTCAGAAGCTGCTATCCGGTTGAATTGGGTGGATTTGCCGCAGAGTTCGCGGGCACTTCTCGCCCCCCTAGAAACGCTCGCTGCCGAGTTACGAGATGAGGGCATCACACGGGTGTTGCTGTGCGGAATGGGAGGTTCTTCCCTTGGCCCCGAGGTGGTGTGCAAAGCCTTTGGTGTGCCTCTCACGGTGGTGGATGCCACGGACCCCTCCCAGGTGGCCGCCGCTTTTGCGAATGATTTAGATGCCACTGTTGTGGTGGTGTCATCCAAGTCTGGTGGGACTGTAGAAACAGATTCCCAACGCCGAGTGGCCGAGGCTGCTTTTACGGCCGCAGGGATAGACCCTCGGGAAAGAATCGTGGTGGTGACCGATCCGGGTTCCCCTCTCGAGGAAACCTCTCGAAGTGCCGGTTACCGTGCAGTGTTTCTGGCCGACCCGCAGGTGGGTGGGCGTTATTCCGTGTTGTCGGCCTTTGGGCTCGTTCCGGTAGCGCTGGCTGGTGTGCCGGTGAGGGATCTTCTGGATCAGGCTGAGGCCGTGATGAGTGCTCTTCACGAAGACAGTCCTCGTAACCCTGCCATCATCCTTGGTTCTGCTCTTGTGGATTCGGCACGCAATAAAGTCGTGATTCAGAATAGTGACCCGTCGCTACCGGCGTTCGGTGATTGGATAGAGCAACTCGTAGCGGAATCCACAGGAAAAGACGGCACCGGAATCTTGCCCGTCATTACGCACACAGAAGCACCGGAAAAGAACGCCAGTGATGTTGTGAATGTGATGATGACGCCGGTGGATACCCCTCATGGAGAAGAGCACATTTCGCTCCAGGGAACGCTGGGGGCTCAGATTATGGTCTGGGAGCACGCTACGGCTATTGCCGGGAGATTACTTGAGATCAACCCTTTCGATCAGCCTGATGTGGAATCAGCTAAAAGCGCGGCGCGACAATTACTGGAAGGCACTCCGGAACGTCGTCCGTATGCCTTTATCGATTCGGGCATTGAAGTGCGTGGAACAGGCGACCTTCTGGCCGGAATTTCTACTGTCGAAGAGGCGTACGCGGCACTTCTGGGCTCCGTTGGCCCCCGCAGTTATCTCGCGCTTCAGGTGTATTTGAATCGGGAAGAGCACGCTGCGCTCGAACGTTCCCGTGATCTTCTTGCGCGCAGGCTCCAACGGCCGGTGACCTTTGGGTGGGGCCCACGTTTCTTGCATTCCACTGGGCAGTATCACAAAGGCGGTCCGCGCGAGGGCGTGTTCCTTCAGATCACCGGCAGCTTTGATGAAGACCTGCCTATCCCAGGCCGAGATTTTGGCTTTACGACTCTTATTCACGCACAGGCAGACGGAGATGCGTCAGTGTTGGAGGGCCACGGCATGCCTGTCGTGAGCGTCCATCTCACCTCACGTTCCCAGGTCGATACGCTTGCACGTTTGCTGGGCGTGTCCTTGTGAACAATCCTCTGCGGGACCCCTTAGACCAACGTCTCCCTCGCATTGCTGGGCCGTCCAGTGTGGTGCTCTTTGGAGTCACTGGTGACCTTGCCCGCAAAAAATTAATGCCAGCGATCTATGACCTCGCGAATAGAGGACTTCTTCCTCCCGCTTTCGCTCTCACGGGATTTGCCCGTCGGGAATGGAACCGACAAGATTTCCGTGCGGTGGTCAAGGAATCAGTGCAAGCACATGCCCGCACCCCATTTAATGAGGACACCTGGGAGCAGTTGGCTGAGGGAATCCGTTTTGTGGAAGGAACGTTCGACGACCCGGATGCTTTTGCGCGGCTGCGCGACACCGTGCAAACACTCGATGATGAGCGTGGCACGGGAGGCAATCACGCCTTCTACCTTTCTATTCCTCCGGATCTTTTTCCTGAAGTGTGCCGTCAGCTTGCAGATTCTGGACTTGCCGCTGATCGTGAGGGGTCGTGGCGCCGAGTAGTCATTGAAAAACCGTTTGGGCATGACCTCGCAAGTGCAGAAGAATTAAACGATGTTGTCTCGGAGACGTTCCCCCCGGACAGTGTGTTCCGCATCGATCATTATTTGGGTAAAGAGACGGTGCAAAACCTTTTGGCGCTGCGATTTGCGAACCGTCTTTTCGAACCGGTATGGAATTCGGCACACGTGGACCACGTCCAGATCACTATGGCTGAAGACATCGGGATCGGTAGTCGCGCCGGGTACTACGACGGCATCGGGGCCGCCCGTGATGTGATTCAAAACCATCTTCTTCAACTCCTCGCTCTCACCGCTATGGAGAAACCTGACTCGCTTGCGGCGGAACATTTACGCGCAGCAAAAGAAGCCGTGTTAGCTTCCGTTCGCCTTCCAGAGGATCTCGATACCTACACTGCGCGTGGACAATATTTGGGCGGCTGGCGTGGCGGCAAAAGAGTGGATGGGTTCCTGGAAGAAGACGGCATTGAAGCCTCCTCGCGCACAGAAACATACGCAGCCATGCGCCTCACGGTGGACACGCCTCGATGGAAGGGAACCCCCTTCTATCTCCGGGCGGGGAAACGTCTCGGCAAACGAGTCACGGAGATAGCCCTGGTTTTTAAGCGAGACAGTCACGGCCTTTTTGCACAAGGCTCCCATGGGGCTGGCGGTAATGCGCTGGTTCTGCGAGTACAACCGGACGAAGGCGTCACCGTGCGGATGAGTTCCAAAGTGCCCGGCTCAGAAGAACTCCGCGACGTCGCCATGGATTTTGCGTACGGAGAATCTTTTACACAGGCCTCTCCAGAGGCGTACGAACGCCTCATTCTGGATGTCTTGCTCGGGGATCCCCCACTATTTCCTCGCCACGAAGAGGTGGCGTTGTCATGGAAGATTCTGGACCCCATTACTGCCGCGTGGAACGCTCAAGGAAGGCCGGAGGCCTACCGTTCGGGCAGTTGGGGCCCACGTTCATCAGACCTCATGATGGAACGTGATGGGCGAGCCTGGAGAAAACCATGATCGTCGACTTACACGAGACCACTACGTCGCGCATCAACTCCACCCTCGTACGACTCCGCACGGAGACGGGTGTGCACATGTTTGGCCGTGTCCTCACCCTGGTGATCGACGCTACCGACGGGCACGTAGATATAGAACACGCCATCACTACCGCGCTCAACGCTGCCCGTGAACATCCGTGCCGCATTATTGTGCTTGCCCCTGCTCACGACGCCGGCGAGTCTTTGTCCGCGCACATCCGTGTAGCGGATGCCGCTCATGGAGGTGAGGTCGTTGTCCTCACCCCTGCACCGGTCATGCTGGAGGATCCAGACACTCTCATCATTCCGTTATTGCTGCCAGACTCCCCCGTGGTGGCGTGGTGGCCGGGAACAGCCCCGTCGTCTCCTGGAGCAACGTCGTTGGGAGTTCTTGCACAACGACGCATCACCGACTCCAAGGGAGATGATTCGCCAGCTCAGACATTAGAAGCCTGTGCACATGGCTACATGGCGGGAGACACAGACCTTGCCTGGACGAGGCTGACGCGCTGGCGAGCACTTCTGGCGACAGCACTAGACCAAAGCCCCCACACCACTGTGCGAAGCGTTTCGATCGACGGGGAACCAGAAAACCCTTCCCTGATTTTGCTTGCCGCATGGCTGGAGAATGCGCTTGACTGCGAGGCAAAAATCGTAAGTTCACCAGGTGCCACCGGCGTGGCAGGAGTCAGGCTCGAAACCGACGAAGGCCTGATCTCTCTTGAACGTACAGACGACCACACCGTTGTCTACACGACGCCTCATGGGCCGCCACACATACTGAGGCTTCCGCGTCGCACATTGAACGACCTCCTGGCAGAAGAACTACGCTCACTTTCTCCTGACGAGGTGTACGGCCGAGTACTTCAATCCTCCTTGAAAGGAACCTAAGATGCGCATTGTCGTTGTTCCAGATGCTGATGCAGTTGCACGTTCCACGGCCTCACGCATGCTTGTCGCCGTGCAGGACTCCTTGACAGTGCAATCTGCGGCGCATATCAGTCTGACGGGCGGCGGAGTAGGAACAGCGACCGTCGCCGCACTTGCGTCGAGCCCCCTGGCGGAGGACATCGATTGGACCAGTGTGCATGTGTGGTGGTCCGACGAAAGATTCCTGCCTCCTGGCGATTCCGAACGGAACGAACACCAAGCGCATCTCCACGGCCTGCACCATCTTCCTCTCCCGGAAGAAAACATCCACCGCATAGGAGACGCTGTCGCTTATGGTGAGGTAGAAGCTGCGGCTGAGGCATACGCTCACGAAATTACGAGCGTGCAGGACTCTTCAGTCGGCTGTGACGTCACTGTGTTGGGAATAGGCCCTGATGGTCACGTAGCCTCGTTATTCCCGGAGCACCCTGGCCTTGACGCCACGGGGATCACAGTAGCCATCAAAGATTCGCCTAAACCGCCTGCTGCACGAGTCAGCATGACATTAGACGTTATTAACCGCTCTCGAAAAGTGTGGTGTATCGCGGCAGGAAAACAAAAGGCTACTGCCGTACGTGATGCCTATCAGCAGAACCAGGCTATGCCTGTTGGCCGAGTGCGCGGTGTGGACGAGACGTTGCTTATTGTGGATGCGGCAGCCGCGTCACTTCTTTAGGACGCAACTCCGGAACGACGGGCACGTAGCGCCTCTAAAGCTTCGTCCAATAGCGCCTGACCATCTTTTTCGGATCGGCGTTCTTTCACGTATGCCAAATGAGTCTTATAGGGCTCTGCGCTGAGCGGCTCTGGGGGGTTGTCTTTATCTAGCCCAGCGGGAAGGCCACAGCGCGGACAGTCCCATTCCAAAGGGATGTCTTCAATATCTGCTGTCGCAAATGCCGGTTTGACGACGTGTCCATTGACGCAAAAATAGGCAACCTGCATCCGAGGAGCTGATTCTCCTCGCTCGGCTTCACCCATTGGCCCCGCACCCACGCGAGAACCACGAATAGCGTTACCCCCAGCCACAACCAACCTCCTAAATGGTGAAACGGGACACGAGCCCCAATAGAACGACTACGAGACCCCACACAAAAGCTATTGCCCAGGTAATGCGGCTTAAGGTGCGTTCGCCAGAACCCGTCGATTGGATTCCTGAGGCAATACCGCCCCCAAACATGTCGGAAATTCCGCCACCTCGTCCGCGATGAATAAGCACAAGGGCGATCAACACGAGGCCAAGAATTACTAAGGCCACTTGCAGTGTCACGGTGAGCGCTTGCACGATTCTCCTTGGATTATGTTGCAGTACAGAATAAGCGAGATGGGCGACCGGTGCTACAAACCGACCTGGTGCGACTGGTAGCGAATAATTTTTGCGAATTCTTCGGGGTCAAGACTTGCGCCCCCCACGAGAGCTCCGTCCACGTCTTCCTCCGCCATGATGGCGGCAATGTTTCCCGATTTTACGGAACCGCCGTAAAGAATACGGACCTTCTTTGCTACCTCTGTGGAGTAGAGCTGGCCCATACGTTCACGAATAGCGGCACAGACTTCCTGGGCGTCCGCGGGGGTTGCCACTTCGCCTGTGCCTATAGCCCAGACAGGCTCGTAGGCAATCACTATGCGTTCTGCCTGTTCTGCACTGATTCCTTCGCACGCTCCGTCTACTTGTGCGAGCGTATATGCGACGTGCTGGCCTGACGACCGAACGTCGAGCCCTTCTCCCACGCACACAATCGGGACGATGTCATGCGCGAGAGCAGCGTGTGCTTTGCTGGACACCAGTGCGTCATCTTCTGCATGGAACTGTCTGCGCTCCGAATGCCCTACCACCACATACGCGCACCCCAATTTGGCAAGCATCGCACCAGAAATTTCTCCGGTGAAAGCCCCGGATTCATGGGCCGAAATGTCTTGCGCTCCGTATCGAATGCTCAACTGATCAGCATCGACAAGGGTCTGGACGGAACGAATAGCGGTGAAGGGAGGCACCACAG
>WTKG01000099.1:1368-14731 GCA_011524475.1 Demequinaceae bacterium | reverse complement strand
CGGCCCGCGGGAATGCTGTCCGCTGCCACTGTTGCGTGGGGAGAGTCTGCGGCAAAGGCATCAGCCACCACAATGTCTGTGGGGAGAACAATGTCCACGCCTTTGTGCTGAGCCTTAGTGAGATACCCCTGGACGGTGTCAATGTAGTCAGGCTCCACGAGGGAGGTGCCCACGGCGTGGCCTTGTGCCGCGAGGAAGGTAAACACCATCCCGCCTCCGATAAGCAGTGCGTCTGCTTTATCAAGCAAAGCGTCGATGACCCCTAATTTGTCGGAGACCTTGCTTCCTCCCAAGACCACGACATAGGGACGTTCCGGATCTATCGTGGCGCGGGACAATGCCTCAATTTCGCGCGTCACAAGGGATCCCGCAGCGGCCGGGAGCAATTCTGCGATATCGAAAACTGAGGCTTGCTTGCGATGCACAACACCAAAACCATCCGACACGAATGCGTCAGCTAACTGGGCATATTCGCGAGCAAGCGCCTGACGTTCTTCCTCTTTTTTGGATGTTTCTCTGGCATCGAAACGGACATTTTCAAGAAGTGCGACGCTTCCCGGGCCTGCTTCCGCTGCGACACGTTGTGCGGACTCCCCCACCACGTCGTCGGCTAACGTTACGGGGCAGTCAAGAATCTGCGACATGCGCGCCGCTACTGGCCCAAGAGAGTATTGAGGGTCGGGCTGACCACCAGGACGCCCAAGATGCGCCGCCACTACTACGCCTGCACCTGCCTCGCGGAGGGCGTTGATGGTCGGGGCAGCTGCTCGAATACGCCCATCGTCCGTAATCTGGGTACCGTCCAATGGGACGTTTAAATCGGAGCGCACCAGTACTGTCCGCCCAGCCAAATCTCCTAGTGATGCAACCGTTTTCATGATGGTGTCCTCATCTTCCCGCCACGACGAACCGTGGTAGCCGCACGCGGCAGCACTAAGGGATTTTTAGAGCTTCGCACCAATGTATGCGGCGAGGTCGACGAGACGGTTGGAGTAACCCCACTCGTTGTCGTACCACGACACGACTTTGACTTGATCCCCGATGACGCGCGTCAAAGGAGCGTCAAAAATCGAGGATGCGGGGTTGGTCTCAATGTCTTTCGACACAATCGGGTCGTCTGAGTATTCGATGATGGACCCGTCTGCGGCCTTCTTCATGATCTCGTTCACTTCCTCCACAGTGGTTTCACGTGAGGCAGTAAAGGTCAGATCTGTGGCCGAACCCGTGGGGGTAGGAACGCGCATGGCGAAGCCATCCAGTTTGCCTGCCAGTTCCGGAAGAACCAGGGCCACCGCTTTTGCGGCTCCTGTGGTGGTGGGCACAATGTTGAGCGCGGCACTGCGTGCCCGACGAGGGTCCTTGTGGGGGCCATCCATAAGATTTTGGTCCGCCGTGTACGCGTGGATAGTGGTCATCAAGCCACGCTCGATACCGATGGTGTCGTTCAGTGCCTTTGCCAGCGGAGCCAGGCAGTTAGTGGTACAGGAGGCATTAGAAATCACGTGATGTGCGGCAGGGTCGTACGACTCGTGGTTCACGCCTACAACAAAGGTGGCATCTTCGTTCTTGGCTGGCGCAGAGATAATTACTTTTTTCGCACCTGCGTCAATGTGAGCCTTCGCTTTGGTGGCGTCTGTGAAGAACCCCGTGGACTCAATCACGACATCGGCACCAAGATCACCCCAGTTGAGATTGGAGGGGTCACGCTCGGCCGAGGCTGCAAAGGTATGTCCCGCAACGGTGATGGCGTCATCTGTGAAGGAGATATCGCCAGGGAAACGGCCCAGAATTGAGTCGTACTTGAGCAGGTGCGCAAGTGCGGCATTGTCGGTGAGGTCGTTGATCCCCACAATTTCAATATCCGCTCCGGAGGCGTGCACTGCCCGGAAGAAGTTACGTCCGATACGACCGAAGCCATTAATTCCGACCTTGAGTGACACTATTTTTCTCCTTGACGTGAGCGGGCTCTTGGTGCCCTATCGATGTGTGACACGATTTCTAGCGCACCGAAACACAAGCGGTGTCGCCGTCGAAAAAATCGTACTACGAATCGTGGGCGGACTCTCACCGCCAGCGACGCGGCTAGTCCTCGAAAAGTTCCGCAGGCAAGCCCTCTTCGGTGTTCGGGATGCCTTTTTCTTCCGCTCTTTTGTCTGCTGTTGCGAGGAGGCGCCTGATGCGGCCCGCCACGGCGTCCTTCGTGAGTGGAGGATCGGCCATCTTGCCCAATTCTTCTAAGGATGCTTCCTTGTGTTCAAGTCTCAAGGTGCCCGCTTCTCGCAAGTGTTCGGGAACGTCATCCCCCAAGATGTCAAACGCTCTTTCGACCCGCGCTCCGGCCGCGACAGCGGCACGGGCACTGCGACGCAAATTCGCATCGTCAAAGTTAGCCAGGCGGTTAGCTGTTCCTCGTACCTCACGCCGAGTACGTTTTTCCTCCCATGCGAGAACCGCCTGATGGGCACCTAAACGTGTGAGCAAGGCACTAATAGCATCTCCGTCACGGATGACTACCCGGTCGACACCACGAACCTCGCGAGACTTTGCAGTAATTCCCAGCCGGCGTGCGGCCCCCACCAGGGCAAGTGCTGCCTCAGGGCCAGGAGACGTCACTTCCAGTGCTGAGGAGCGCCCCGGTTCCGTAAGGGATCCGTGCGCCAAAAAAGCCCCTCGCCAGGCGGCTTCTGTGTCATCTATCGAACCGCCCACCACGTGCGGAGGTAGGCCCCGCACAGGCCGTCCACGATGATCCAAAAGGCCCGTTTGGCGCGCAAGAGATTCGCCTTCTTTCACGACTCTCACAACATAGCGGCTACCCTTTTTTAAGGCCCCTCCCGACACCACAATGATCTCGCTGGTGTGGCCATACACACTAGAGATGAACTCACGTGCACGCCTGGCAGCTGCGGAAGTATCCAGCTCCGCCTCAATCACAATTCGACCGGCAACGATGTGCAGGCCTCCTGCAAACCGGAGCATTGCGGCGATTTCTGCCTTGCGGGAAGACGTGCGCTCCACGGGAACTCGTGCGAGTTCATCTTTTGCTTGTGCTGTAAGCGCCATGCGCTAATCCTGCCACTTCATTTCTGCGTCGCTGTCACGCGGGAGACTACGGCAGTCACTCTGGTGAGGTATCACGATGACGCACACGCGTGTCGTAGCCGGACTCTTGTAATTGGCGACCCATCGCCTCCGCTATAGCTACCGATCGGTGTCGTCCTCCTGTGCATCCCACTGCAACGGAAACGAAATGCTTGTCGTGCGCCCGATAGCCACGGAGCGCAATCTTCAGGGCCTCTACATATACCTGTAAAAATTCTTCTGCCCCGTCCGACTTCAAGACAAAATCCGCTACCTCCGTGTCAAGGCCAGTGTGGGGTTTCAACTCCGGAACCCAGTGTGGATTGTCCAAAAAACGGACGTCTGCGATGAATTCGGCATCTCCAGGTATGCCATGTTTAAACCCAAAAGAAAGCACATTGACCTGGAGTCCCCGTGGGGTGGAATCGCCGAATTCTGCTATCAATCGTTCCGCAAAATCATGGACAGAAAAAGGCGATGTATCAATAACCACGTCAGCTCTGTCACGCACATCGGATAACACCTGCCGCTCCTCACGGATCCCTTCGAGGAGCGTGCCGTCTTCTTGGAGCGGATGTGGCCTACGCACTTCTTCGAAACGTGCGACCAAAGTGTCGTCGTCGCTTTCCAAGAAGAGCACTCGCACTCTTACTCCATCCTGACGGAGGCGATCAATCACGGATTCCACATCTTCAAAGAATGCGCCCCCACGCACATCTATTACTGCCGCGATGCGCAGGTACCCACCCTGACCTGCCATAGCCACCAGCTCGTGCAGCATCTGGGGCGGCATATTGTCGACGACATACCACCCTTGATCCTGAAGAGTGGAAGCGGCTTTGGAACGTCCAGCCCCAGACATTCCCGTCACAATCAGCACCTCCGGCGCGGGAGCTTTCTTTACTGATGGCGCCGAGGCAGTTGTGATATCGGATTGGTGTGCGCGTCCCACAGTCTCATTCTTCTCTCATGTCAGTGTCCGGCGCTAGTGCTGCCGCGATTTTTCGTGCGGTTTCTGATCCGATTCCGGGAATAGTTGCGATTTCTTCCACGGAAGCCTCGGCAATTTTCGCGACAGAACCAAAATGTTTCACCAAAGTCTGTGCACGCTGCGGCCCCACTCCTGGCACCTCGTCAAGAGAAGAACGTAAGGCAGCCTTGGAACGTTTGTGACGATGAGCCCGCAACGCAAAGCGATGCGCCTCATCTCGCACTCGTTGGAGTAAGAAAAGGGCTTCGCTTCCGCGGGGCAAAATACGGGGAAAAGACTCTCCCGGAACCCACACTTCCTCTAGCCTCTTTGCCAATCCGCACACAGCCACGTGTGTTATCCCTAGTTCTTTCAGAGCGCGAGTAGCGGCGGCAACTTGTGGCGCTCCCCCATCGACCACCACCAATTGCGGAGGATACGCAAAACGTGCGTTGTCTCGCTGATCCGCGGGTAACGCTGATTCTTCTAAGTACCGCGTGAAACGTCGAAGAATAACGTCGTACATCGCGGCCGTATCGTCCCGTTGATCCACCGTAAAAGTGCGGTAATGGTTTTTGCGCGGAAGCGCATCTTCAAACACGACCATCGATGCGGCCTGATGGGTGCCTCCCGTGTGTGAAATGTCAAACGACTCGATACGCAAAGGCGTGGACTCCATGTCTAAAGCGGTCGCAAGCTCCCGTAACGCCTGAGAGCGCATATTCACGTCTTGAGCACGCTTGAGTCGATGACGTTCAAAGGCTTCCTGAGCATTGGAGCGGGCAGTGTCCACCAGAGCTGATTTTTTGCCTCGCGCGGGAACAGTCAATTTCACACTAGAACCACGTATCTGTTCGAGCCAGGTGCGGACATGGGTCTCGTCTGCAGGCATATGAGACAGCGCTAGTACGGGAGGGACAGTGGACGATTCCTGGTACATCTGTTGCAGAAGTTGTCGCACCACATCTTCTGTTTCTACGGGATGTGGCTTGTCAATAATCCATGTACGGGCACCCAAAATTCGGCCATCTCGCACAAAAAAGGCATGTCCGGCCGCCTCAAATTCCGCTTCATACAGAGCAATGACATCAATAGTGGCGCCAGGCTCCAGCACCATCGCGTTGTCTTGAATCACGCTCTTCACTGCGCTGAGCCGATCCCGGTAGCGGGCTGCCTTTTCAAAATTTTCTCCCGCAGCCGCTGCTTCCATGTCGGTGGTGAGATTGCGTATAAAGTCTGACGCGTCGCCATTCAAAATCCGTGCCATCTTGTGGGCGCTGTCTCTATGGTCTTCTTCGGAGATTCGTCCCACACATGGCGCCGAACACTTGTCGATGTGCCCCAAAAGACAAGGGCGTTGTTCTCGTACAGCAGTGCGAAAAGTCGCCTCAGAACACGATCGCATCGGGAGTGCTTCCAGCAACGTGTCTAACGTGTGTTGCATTGCCCCTACATTGACGTAGGGCCCGAAGTAGGTGACTCCTTTTTTCCGTTGGGATCGGGTCACAAACACCCGTGGATATGTCTCCTGCAACGTCAACGCCACAAACGGATACGACTTGTCATCCTTAAACATGACGTTGAATCGTGGATCGAACTGATTGATCCACGTGTGCTCTAAGACCAGAGCTTCTACTTCGTTGCTGACCACCGTCCATTCCACACTTGCGGCGGTCTCCAGCATGAGTTGTGTCCGAGGATGCAAACTTTGAGTGGTCCGGAAATAACTGAGCACACGAGAACGAAGGTTCTTTGCTTTACCCACATAGACAACCTGGCCATGTGGATCCCGAAATCTGTAGACGCCTGGGCGCGTGGGGACTGTCTCTGGATCTGGGCGATACCCTGCTGCAGCCTGATTCACACTGTGATTTCCGTTGATGCGTGCGAACTGAGCATGGGGGCTAAGAACTTTCCGGTGTGGCTACTCGTTACCGCTGCAACGGTGTCAGGTGTTCCCTCCGCCACGACGGTTCCACCTCCTGCCCCTCCCTCGGGGCCCAAATCGATAATCCAGTCTGCGCTCTTGATGACATCGAGGTTGTGTTCGATCACGACGACAGAGTTGCCTTTATCTACCAAACCCTGCAGAACAGCGAGAAGTTTCCTGACATCTTCAAAATGAAGACCAGTCGTCGGCTCGTCAAGAACGTACATCGTGCGCCCGGTAGAGCGTCGCTGCAGTTCTGAGGCCAGTTTGACGCGTTGCGCCTCTCCTCCCGAGAGCGTGGGGGCTGACTGACCGAGACGGACATATCCCAATCCCACATCTACAAGAGTGTTGAGGTAACGAGATATCGAAGGGATGGCTTCAAAGAAGACGGCGGCCTCATCAATCGGCATGCGGAGGACGTCGGCAACAGTTTTTCCTTTGAAGCGCACTTCCAGGGTTTCACGGTTGTAGCGCGAACCTTTACAGACCTCGCAGTCCACGTACACATCGGGAAGAAAGTTCATTTCAATGCGCAACGTTCCGTCTCCAGAACATGCCTCGCAGCGGCCGCCCTTCACGTTGAAAGAAAAGCGCCCGGGGCCATATCCGCGCACTTTCGCCTCTTCCGTTTCGGCAAAAAGCTTGCGGATTTTGTCCCATACTCCCGTATATGTTGCGGGGTTGGAACGAGGCGTTCTACCAATGGGCCCTTGATCTACGTGGACGATTTTGTCGAGTTGTTCTGTTCCTTCAATACGTGTGTGCCGTCCCGGAACGATACGTGCCCCATTGAGCGAGTTCGCAAGCGATGAATACAAAATGTCGTTGACAAGCGTTGATTTTCCAGAGCCTGAGACTCCCGTCACCGCGGTAAGAATGCCTAAGGGAAAATCCACATCCACGTCTGCAAGATTGTTTTCTCTAGCACCTCTCACCGTAAGAATACGATTCTCATCACGGTCTCGCCGGTGATCAGGAACGGCGATAGATCGGCGTCCGGATACAAAAGCTCCGGTGACAGATTCCTCATTGGTGAGTAGAGCCTCGAGCGGACCTGAATGTACGACTTCCCCACCGTGTTCGCCCGCTCCCGGGCCGATGTCCACAATCCAGTCGGCGGTGCGGATGGTGTCCTCATCGTGTTCCACGACAATCAACGTGTTCCCTAGATCCCGAAGGCGCGTGAGGGTGTCTATGAGCCGCCTGTTGTCACGCTGATGCAGCCCAATACTCGGTTCATCGAGAACGTACAGCACTCCTACCAGGCCAGCCCCAATCTGAGTCGCGAGGCGAATACGTTGCGCTTCCCCGCCGGAAAGCGTCCCTGCAGAACGCGCCAAGGTCAAATAATCAAGCCCCACATCGAGCAAGAAACCGAGCCGGGTATCTACCTCTTCGAGGACCTGTCCGGCAATCACTTTACGCCGTTCATCGAACTCTGCAGCAGAGAGAAAATCACGTGCTTCACGGATCGAGAGTTCTGAAACCTCCGCAATGGATTTCCCGCCAATAGTCACGGCAAGTACCTCTGGTTTGAGGCGCGCTCCCCCGCAGGCAGTGCACGGCACTTCTCGCATGTAGGCCTCGTATTTTTCGCGTGAATAATCCGAATCTGTCTGCTGGTGCAGTCTTTCCAGCCAGGTGATGGCTCCTTCAAAACCGGTGGTGTACTGCCGTTCCCGGCCGTAACGATTACGGAATTTCACATGAACTTCGTAATCCTTCCCGTAGAGCAGCGCTGTTTGCACTGAATCCGGAAGATCACGGAAGGGGATGTCTGTAGCAAAATCAAGTTCTGTCGCCAATGCCCGAATACCGCGACCAAAATATTCCGACGCCATGGCGGCCCAGGGGGCAATCGCGCCGTCATCAAGACTCACGCTGGGATCAGGAACCACCAGCTCCGGGTCCACCTCGTTTTTCACGCCGATGCCGGTGCACTCTGCGCATGCACCGTGAGGCGCATTGAAAGAAAAAGTGCGCGGTTCGATTTCTTCTAAGGTCAATACGTGGTCATTAGGGCAGGCACGTTTTTCTGAATATCTACGTGGCTCGCCTTCCTCCACTGGGTCAATGGTGACGACACCTTCTGTGAGTCGGAGTGCTGTTTCGACAGAGTCCGTCAGTCTTCCGCGTACTCCGTCTCGCGCAACTAGGCGATCCACCACTACATCAATGTCGTGCTTTTTGTTCTTTTCTAAAGAGGGAACCTCCGACAACGCAACAGTGTCGCCATCCACCCGTACTCGCGCAAAACCTTGCTGTTGGAGATCCTCAAAAAGGTCCTGGAATTCACCCTTACGTCCACGCACGATAGGCGCGAGTACTTGGTATCGCGTTCCTTCGTCAAAGGCGAGCACAGAATCCACGATTTGTTGCGCGGACTGACCTTTCACCAGTTCGCCGCACGTGGGACAGTGGGCAGTGCCGGCACGTGCAAAAAGCAGTCTCAGGTAGTCATAGACCTCAGTAATAGTGCCGACGGTGGAACGCGGATTGCGGTTGGTTGATTTCTGGTCAATGGACACCGCAGGCGACAAGCCCTCAATGAAATCCACGTCCGGCTTGTCCATTTGTCCCAGAAATTGGCGAGCATAGGCGGAGAGGGACTCCACGTAACGTCGTTGCCCTTCCGCAAAAATCGTGTCGAATGCCAATGAAGACTTCCCGGAGCCACTCAAACCCGAAAATACGATCAAGGAATCCCGGGGTAAGTCCAGATCCACCGACTTGAGGTTATGTTCACGGGCGCCCCGGACACGTAGTGATTCAGTCACGTGACTATCGTAGGCGGAAACTATGCTTTCGAACGTGCGTTCGAGAGCGTGTGTGGTGAATCACGATTATTCGACGCTTTCCATTTCGCGGAGTTCGCGCTTGAGTTCACCTATTTCATCGCGAATACGAGCTGCCACTTCAAACTGCAGTTGAACGGCCGCGGCCCGCATCTGTTCTGTCAACGATTCGATCAGGTCTCGCAGTTCCGTTACCGGACGCCCCGCTGCGCTTACCTCTGCCGTGATGGCACCGGAATCAGCCACCACTGTTTTGGTGTCTTCTTCTTCACGCGCAAGCATCTCGGTAATGTCCCCTATTTTTTTGCGGAGCGGGGCCGGGTCAATCCCGTGTTCAGTGTTGTATGCAATTTGGATTTCTCGGCGCCGCGCTGTCTCTGCAATAGCGGCAGCCATGGAATCTGTCATGTTGTCGGCATACATGTGAACCTCGCCTGATACGTGCCTGGCCGCACGCCCAATGGTTTGCACCAGCGACGTTTGAGAACGCAAAAAACCCTCTTTGTCGGCGTCGACGATGGAAACTAGCGAGACTTCGGGCAGATCGAGCCCTTCACGTAACAGGTTGATTCCCACAATGACATCGCAGGTTCCCATCCGTAATTCACGCAACAGTTCTACGCGTCTTAACGTGTCCACATCTGAGTGCAGGTACTCCACTTTGATCCCGCGATCATCGAGGTAGCGAGTGAGGTCTTCTGCCATTTTCTTGGTAAGAGTGGTGACGAGCACCCTCTCGTCACGCTCTACGCGCAAGCGCACCTGTTCCATCAGGTCATCTATCTGACCAGCAGTCGGTTTAACGGTGACGAGTGGATCGACAAGACCAGTGGGCCTAATGATTTGCTCCACCACGCCATCAGACAACTCGGTCTCGTAACGACCAGGGGTAGCCGATAGGTACACGGTTTGTCCAATGCGTTCCTGGAACTCTTCCCACTTCAAGGGACGGTTGTCGAGTGCGGAAGGCAAGCGGAAACCA
This sequence comes from Demequinaceae bacterium, assembly GCA_011524475.1. Lineage (GTDB taxonomy): Bacteria > Actinomycetota > Actinomycetes > Actinomycetales > Demequinaceae > WTKG01. The sequence continues at coordinate 4,970 of WTKG01000099.1, read as the reverse complement.
TGCTCTACGAGCGTACGTTTACGGGCGCTATCGCCTTCATACATTGCGCCGATTTGAGGCACTGTGACGTGCGATTCGTCAATGACGAGCAAGAAATCATCCGGAAAGTAATCCAGAAGCGTGTGTGGGGCTGTTCCGACTTCCCTCTGTTCGATATGCCGTGAGTAGTTCTCAATACCGGCACACGTCCCTACGGACTGCATCATTTCGAGGTCGAAAGTAGTACGCATTTTCAGTCGTTGCGCTTCCAACAACTTTCCTTGAGATTCTAGCTCTGCAAGACGCTCCCCCAACTCGGTCTCAATTGTGGTGATCGCCCGAGCCATGCGTTCCTTAGATGCCACATAGTGGCTGGCGGGGAAGACGTGTGTGGTCTCTTGTGGAGCAATGACCTCACCCGTCAGAGGATGCAATGTTGCCAATGCCTCAATTTCATCGCCGAACATTTCGATTCGGATGGCAAGTTCTTCGTACACCGGGATGATTTCAATGGTGTCACCTCGCACCCGGAAAGTTCCGCGCGTGAACGCAAGGTCGTTCCGTGCGTACTGCATGTCCACAAATTGACGTAGCAACACATCTCTGTCGATGCGATCACCCACCGCGAGAGTAGTCATCCCCTGGATGTATTCCTCGGGGGTGCCGAGACCATAAATGCATGACACCGAGGACACCACTACCACGTCACGCCTCGTAAGCAATGAATTAGTTGCGCTGTACCTCAGGCGCTCGACTTCTTCATTTATCGAACTGTCTTTTTCAATGTAGGTATCTGATTGAGGAACATACGCCTCAGGTTGGTAATAGTCGTAGTAGGACACAAAATATTCGACCGCGTTATGGGGAAGGAGTTCGCGAAATTCAGAAGTGAGCTGTGCAGCCAGAGTTTTATTGTGTGCCATCACTAACGTGGGGCGTTGCAGGCGCTCCACCAGCCATGCGGTGGTCGCTGATTTACCTGTACCGGTGGCGCCTAACAGCACGACATCTCGTTCGCCTGCCTGTATGCGTTGTTCCAGCTCCGCAATTGCCGCAGGTTGATCGCCCGAGGGTTCATATTCAGACACGACCTCAAAAGGAACCTGCATACGCCGCAGATCTTCGCGTGTCATGAGGATTGTGGAGAAATTGACCGTAGCGCTGGTGCGGGAACGTGCCCTTCCCAAAAAGCATCTACTTGCTGGTGTAGATGTGATTCCGGCCCGGTGCCGTCAAAGACGACATCTGCGATTGCGGCGCGTTCCTCATCAGTTGCTTGCGCCTCAATGCGTGCCATGGCCTCCTCTTCCGTCATTCCCCGTGATTCCACAAGGCGATGAAGACGCACAGCTACCGGGGCGGCAACTGTCGCCACCAATTCGAAAGCTCCCGCATCGGAGCCAGATTCGACAAAAAGAGGAATGTCATGCACCACAACTGTGACCCCCGCTTCTCGGGCGTCACGATCAGCCGCCCCCGCAAGGGCAAAAACATACGGATGCACAATGGTATTCAGGTCGCTGAGAGCCTGCGAATCTGAGAAGACGATCTTCGCTAAGGCAGCGCGATCAAGTTCTTCACCTACGAATATTTTGTCGCCGAAACGTCCCACCAATTCAGAAAGCGCTGCTGAGCCTGGTGCGACTGCCTGACGTGCAAGAACATCGTGATCCACGACATGGGCACCCAACTCGGCGAATCGTCGAGAAGCCACGGACTTACCGGCGGCAATGCCGCCCGTAAGTGCTATCCGTAGCATGGAGCCTGCTTACTCGCTCGTGAGCTTCTCGCGCAACGCAGCCAATCGTTCGTCGGAGGCTAACGTTCCCTCGTCGCCAGCGTCTTCTGAACTATAGGACGCCGGGGCCGCCTCTTCGTTTGAGTCCGCTGCCGCGACTGGATTTTGAGCAGCCGCACGTTCGGCAGCTGCGTTAGAGGCCGCCACAAAGACTTTGTGCTCTTCCCAACGCTCACGCGCCTTTGCGTACTCCGCCTCCCAGGCTTCGCGCTGTTCTTCGAACCCTTCTTGCCATTCCTGGGTGTCTGCGTCAAAGCCTTCGGGGTATTTGTACTCGCCGTTCTCGTCGTATTCGGCTGTCATGCCGTACAAAGCGGGGTCGAAGTCCTCGCCTTCGGGATCTACGCCTTCATTTGCCTGCTTGATGGACAACGAGATGCGACGGCGCTCTAGGTCAATATCAATGATTTTCACGAAGACGCCATCTTCTGCAGCCACGATCTGTTCGGGCAATTCGACGTGGCTGGTTGCCAATTCGGAGATGTGTACCAAGCCTTCGATACCTTCGAACACCCGCACAAATGCACCGAAGGGAACAAGTTTGGTGACTTTTCCCGGCACGATCTGGCCAATAGCGTGGTTGCGGGCGTAGACAGCCCATGGGTCTTCCTGAGTGGCCTTGAGGGACAAGGACACCCGTTCGCGATCCATGTCAATCTCAAGAACTTCAACGTCAACTTCCTGGCCCACTTCCACCACTTCGCCCGGGTGCTCAATGTGCTTCCAGGACAACTCCGAGACGTGCACCAGACCGTCCACGCCTCCCAGGTCCACAAACGCACCGAAGTTGACGATGGAGGACACCACACCACTGCGTTTTTGACCAGGGGCAAGTGCCGTAAGGAATGTGGAACGCACCTCGGATTGAGTCTGTTCCAAGTAGGCGCGACGGGACAAGACGACGTTATTGCGGTTCTTGTCGAGTTCGATGATCTTAGCTTCGAGTTCCTGACCGATGTACGGGGCCAGGTCACGCACACGACGCATTTCCACCAAAGACGCTGGCAGGAAGCCGCGCAACCCAATATCAACGATCAGGCCGCCCTTGACAACCTCAATGACTGTTCCTGTGACAACGCCGTCTTCTTCCTTGACCTTTTCGATGGAACCCCACGCACGTTCGTATTGCGCGCGCTTCTTAGACAGAATGAGGCGACCTTCTTTGTCTTCTTTCGTCAACACCAACGCTTCGATGGTGTCGCCGACCGTGACCACTTCTCCCGGGTCAGTGTCGTGGCGAATAGACAATTCGCGGGCGGGAATAACGCCTTCGGTTTTGTAGCCGATATCAACAAGAACTTCGTCACGATCAACCTTGACGATCGTGCCTTCGACGAGATCTCCGTCGTCAAAGTTTTTGATGGTGGCATCTACTGCTGCGAGAAAATCCTCAGCGGAGCCAATGTCGTTTACTGCGATAGGCGATGAACTAGAAGTGGAAGAGGGCATAAGGGAGGTGTGCTCCGATGGACAATAGGTTGGATTATGGACATGAAAGGGCGCGAACGCCGGAAAATATGGTACCGCCCCGGAGCAAATAGGGCGAACGTACGTGCCGAATAACGCTATTGCCTACAGTGCTCGCGCTAGTTCGAGCAATTCTGGGGGAACAAAATTCGTCTTGCCTGCCATCTCTTTCAGTGGAGTCATAACGATCTCCTGTCCCCGTAATGCAGTAAAAGTGCCGAATTCCTTCGCGTGCACAGCTTCGACGGCGGCGGAACCGAAACGGCTTGCCAGTAGCCTGTCTGCCGCGGTAGGCACGCCGCCCCTTTGCACATATCCCAAGACCGTGAGGCGGGCGGGGAACCCGGTGCGTTTTTGA
>WTKG01000099.1:0-1358 GCA_011524475.1 Demequinaceae bacterium | reverse complement strand
GCCGGCCAATTTCCCCTGCGATGGGATTACCTTTGTGGTCCAGTGTGGAATCCGGCGCCCAATCAGACCCCTCTTCGGGAACTGCGCCTTCCGCTATGGCCACAATGGAGAAATCCTTGACCCGATGCCGGTGGGTAATGCGCCGCACCACGTTGTCAATATCGAAAGGGTCTTCGGGCGCCAAAATAATGTCTGCCCCCGCCGCAATTCCAGCAGAAACCGCAATCCAGCCTGCGTGGCGGCCCATTAGTTCGACACCCATCACGCGGTTATGTGACTCGGCAGTGCTATGAAGTCGATCAATAGCTTCTGTCGCAATTGCCACTGCCGTATCAAAGCCAATGGAGGCATCTGTGCCAACGACGTCATTGTCAATTGTTTTGGGAATCCCCACTACCGGGATACCTGTTTTGGTGTGCACTTTATGTGCTGCTTTGAGGGTGCCGTCTCCGCCAATACAAATAAAGGCGTCAAGTTTCTCTGCCTCAAAGACTTCGGTGACCTTGTCAAGCGCGCCGGAGACTTTATGCGGGTGAAAACGTGCCGTGCCCAGCATCGTCCCTCCCGCTGTCAAGATTCCCGAGACGTCTTCGCGATCCAGTGGAAAAGAATCCCCCTCCGTCACTCCTCGCCAGCCGTTACGGAAACCCACCATGGCGCTGCCGTGGCGGGTAATGCCTTGCTTGACAATGGCACGAATCGCGGCATTGAGACCGGGGCAGTCTCCTCCTCCTGTGAGGACTCCAATGCGCATCTAGATTTCCCTTCGCTACCTATGGCTTAATGCCCTGCAGACCGCCAGGTTTCGCCACTTCCTACGTGCACGTCAAGTGGCACGCGTAGATCCGCTGCAGTGCGCATGTGTTCGCGCACAATCTTTTCGACTGCATCGCGCTCTCCGGGTGCCACCTCAATCACAATCTCATCATGCACCTGAAGCACTTGGCGAGAGCGTAGTTCCTGTGTGGCAAACGCCTGGTCCACACGCAACATGGCTATTTTCATTACGTCTGCAGCGCTGCCTTGAATAGGGGCATTCAACGCGATTCTTTCCGCCATGGCACGTCGCTGATTGTTACTGGAATTGAGATCGGGAACATAGCGCCTGCGTCCAAGAATTGTTTCTGTGTATCCCACCGATCGAGCTGTTTCCACCACGGAGTGCAGGTAGTCACGCACCCCGCCAAAACGATCGAAATAGTTGTCCATCAGTTTTTGCGCCTCTCCCACAGAAATGGAGAGTTGTTTCGCCAACCCAAAAGCTGAGAGCCCGTACACAAGACCGTAGGACATCGCTTTGACTTCTGAACGTTGTGCAGCAGAGACACTTTCCGGCGGCACCCCAAACACTTGAGAAC
>WTKG01000175.1 GCA_011524475.1 Demequinaceae bacterium | reverse complement strand
ACCCCCTGCTTGCAAAGCAGGTGCGCTACCAATTGCGCCACAGCCCCGTGCGGCATTGAAGTGCCGCGGGTGATGCTTTATGCCTCGAGATCCTCGAAGTCCTCTTCCCAGTGGTCGTGGTCAGAGTATTCGCGTAGCGCCACAACGGTGGCTGCCGCGACTACTGCGACGGCCACAATTCCGGACACCATAAAGAATCTACGCACCGGATTATCTTAGTCGCTTGCAGGGAAAGCGGGGACGCTACTGAGTGTTCTCGTCAAGAATGCCGCGGGTGATCGACTGGCCGGAGTGGGCGGGGTTGCCGTCCAGCGGTTCTATCGAAATGTCCACAATGGGGAATTCAGAGACGGGGAAGTCTTCCGGAATCACAAACTCGGCGTGCTCCTCGGTGAGGTGGCCCAGGCTGATCATTCCCACCACAGATTCGTCGATGAGCCACACCTCAAGGTAACCGTCTGTTGATTCCAGCGAATCCACATCCACTACCAACACGCGAGCGCCATCTTCACGTTCTTCCACCACAGCTGTTCCCGCCGCGGCCTCTGTGGAAAGGTCAAGCAATGCGGCCTGGGCGACAACGTCACCTACCGGCACATCGTCTTCGACCGTGGTGACCACCAGGGTGCCCACTGTGGCCACAAGAGCAGAAGCGGCAGCAACCGATGTCAACAAGGGCCAGTTACGGCGCTCACGGGTAGCCGTGTTTTCGGCTTGCACATCTGCACTCACCTGAGATTCGATGCTTTCCCACACTCCCGCAGGTGCGTCCTCAAGTTCCACGGGACCTTCACGCAACAAAGCGACCAGTTCTGTGACCTCCGCGTGGGTGAGCCCATCTTCTTCGGAGACAGCAAACAGTAGGTCATCGTCACGACGCGACATGTGTTGCCTCCAATCTGTCACGGAGCTTGACGAGGCTCCTCCGAATATGAGACTTGACGGTTCCTTCCGCCAAGCCAAGCTTCTTCGCTACTTCTGCGTACGTATGGCCCTCATAGAACGCGAGGGACAGGATGGTGGACTGAGGTTCGCCCAAATCTGCAACCTCGTCCGCTAAGACAACCCTGTCCACTTCGTCACCTAAAACTGGTTGGTTGCGGGCGGCGTCTTCCAATGCCGCTTCGTCACGGCGCAACCGGCTACGAGCCTCCAACGCATCTGCGATGCGCCTGCGGGCGATGGTAAGCAGCCAGGCTTTGGCTGTTCCTCGTGACCGGTCAAAACTCTCTCGTGCCCGCCAGGCGGACACATACGTCTGTTGAGTGACGTCCTCTGCTTCGTGCGAATCCCCAAGGGAACGTAACGCCACCGTGTAAATCAAACGTTGTGTGTGCTGGAACACCACGTGCAATCCTTCTGGCGTGCCTTCCGCGAGAGCCGCGGTGGCAACATCGCCATCAGGAGCGTCTTCGACAAGACGCAAGCCTGGTGATCCCACAGTTCCCCCCGATACAGAATGCACCGGGGTACCCAAACGTGAAGACGCTCCGGTGCGTGGTCCCACGATAGTAGTAGACATTTCTCCTACTTAGGTAGTTCCAGGGGCCAACGGAAGGCGGGGGGGTGTTTCTTCCGTCGGCCCCTGGAAAGTTGTGTTCCTTACTTGCGGTTGCCGCTCATCGAGGATGCGAGAACGATTGCAACTACAACCGCACCAACACCCAGGACAACGAGCCACGGGAATCCGGACTCTTCTTCTTCCTCAACCTCTTCTTCAGGGGCTTCTTCAGAAGGCGAAGCTTCCACGTCACCAGCGGCCGTCGCAACGGTCTGGATAGCAAGGGCAAGGTTCTCGTCAGCAGCGGAACCCCAGGCGTACACAATGGTGTTCGTGTCCGCAGCAAGAGCCACGTCGGCCGGACCAAGAACCACGGTCTCGGTGTCCGCGAGGGACACTGCAGCCGCGTAGGTGGCTACAGGAACATCACCCATAACCTCGTTCGGGTTGGTGAGGTCTTCAAAAAGAACCGCACCGTCTGCCCACACATCGGTCGCAGGTGCAGCTGCAATGTGGCGCACCGTCAAACGGCCTTCGCCCTCAGCAAGTTCGCTGATGTCGTTGGTGAACAGGGTTGCTGTTGCACCTCCGTCAGCGTCAAGGTGCGCAGCAGCGGTGTAGCTGTTGCCGTCCTCAAGCGGAAGGTCGATCGGGCCAAGCACGGGAGCCGAGTCGTCCTCAGCGTCCGCAGCGGTGATCGCCACTGTGTAGGTACCTGGGTCCAGAACAAGCGGGCCAGCAAGGTCGCCGGGCGCAAAGTCGTCCAGGGTCAAGTCACCGTTTACGTACACGTCAACGGTGAGGCCAGGAATACCGTGAAGGACGGAAAGTTCCGCCGTTCCCTCTTCCACGGCGGTGGCAGCAGCACCCACGGTGCCTACTGCCAAGACTCCTGCGAAGGAGCCCGCAATGATTGCGTTTCGCATCTTTACCTCCATAGTCCCGGCGCCGGAATGACGCGCGGTTACTCAACACTTCGGTGAAAGTGGAGATTTGGATGCAAAAAATAAAAAATTTTTTGAAATAGCCTGGAAAGGCTGTCCGGGAGTGGGCCCAGGAGGACTTGAACCTCCGACCTCTTCGTTATCAGCGAAGCGCTCTAACCGCCTGAGCTATGGGCCCCTAAACGGCGTGCGCCGCGGCGACGAGAATACCGCACCTCGAAGGTGCGACTCAAACGTGAGTGACGCACAACCCGCGAGAGTTAGTCGTCGCTGAGCGTCACGTAGATGCCGCCCACGAGTCTCACCACAAGGTTGTACAAGAA
>WTKG01000183.1 GCA_011524475.1 Demequinaceae bacterium | reverse complement strand
GTATGTGACGAAAGCGTTCCTCTTGTGCCCCCAGATACACCCCCGCAAGTGTGCGTAATCGGGCCATTTTGCGAGACGTGACTGCGAGTTGAGGAGGACCGAAGACATGCGAGCGCCTGGTCTTCACCTCAACCACGACAAGGGTGTCGCCATCTTTGGCAATAATGTCGATTTCGCCTTCAGAGCACCGCCAGTTGCGATGTACAACATCCCACCCCGCACTCCGCAGGTATTCCTCAGCGTGATCTTCACCTATGCGCCCGACGTCGTCACGAGAGACGTATCTTTTTGTGGCCACCAGCACCTCCCAGGCAAGGGTGGCGCGTGCATGAACGTGAAGGGTGACAGGACCTAAAAGATTTGGATGGCTACGGTCTCACGAGACCCGTGAACATCAGTACACAACACGACCACCCGTAGGTGGCACAGGCGCCCTTAGGAACTAGCGGCGCCGCAACGTGCGCACGTCCGGGATGGTGTCCTCGTGCGAAAGTTCTTCCACATTGACGTCTTTGAAAGTGACCACGCGCACGTTCTTTACCAACCGAGCCGAGCGGTACACATCCCACACCCACGCGTCCACCAAGGTGAGGTCAAAGTAGACGTCACCGCCCTCGGACTTGACCTCCATGTCCACGCGGTTGCACAGGTAAAATCGCCGGTCCGTCTCGACAACGTAGCTAAACAACCCCACCACGTCGCGATACTCGCGATACAAGGCGAGTTCTGCCGCGCTTTCATAATTTTCAAGATCTTCTGCGCTCACGTATCCATCATGCCGCGAAGCACCCTCATCCGCGGGCATCCTCACCGGTGCCGGGCAAACGCCAGGAGGTGCGATGAAGGACGGTGGGGCCATGCTCGCGCAACGCGGCAATATGTGCAGCACTTCCATATCCCTTGTTTGACGACCAGGAATACTCCGGATGCTGTTGTGCCAGGCTCACCATCATCGCGTCTCGATGCACTTTCGCCACCACGGATGCCGCGGCAATAGCCACGCTTACGTCGTCCCCTCTGCGCACTGTGGACACGGGAACGTCCACCACCTCGGGAGGAAAATCGTGGTGCATGCCTTCATCGCCTTCGTGATCCATAAGGGTGGCAACGGGCTTGGTTAGCCAATCGTGAGTCCCGTCCAGCAAGACGGCATCCACGCGGCCGCCACAATGCGTCACCTCTGTAAGTGCGCGCAACGCGGCAAGACGTAAGGCTGCCACGATCCCGTACGTATTGATTTCGGCAACGGTGGCCTCCCCCACCGCGCGGGCGTGGCCGAACGATGCGAGGTGCGCGGCCATGGTTTCTCGTGCCCGCGCCGTCATCTTCTTGGAGTCCGCCAGGCCTTCAGGCCACACGGCTGTCCTGCGAAGGGCACATACCCCTACACACACTGGGCCGGCAAGAGCGCCCCGACCTACCTCGTCTATTCCTGCCACCGTGGTGGCGCCCCCGTCCCACAATGCCTGCTCGTGGTGCAGCGATACAGGCACGTTATTCCTGAGATGTCCCGGCAGAGGCGGGAGGAATCGTGACATCTGTAAAGGGATTGCTGAGGGTTGTCGCGTTGCCGAGAGGCCACGCGACGGCAAAAGCGGTGCCCACAATGGAATCGATGGGGATCGAACCTCCCCCTGGGTTGCCGCGATGAGAACGCGAGTCTCCGCTGGCAGGGCGATTGTCGCCCATCACCCACACGTGACCCTCGGGAACCACCGTGGTAAATTCGCGGCGACTTGGCTCAATCCCCGGGCCCAAATATGGCTCGTCGAGAGGGAATCCATTGACGGTGACCTGACCATTGTTGTCACAACATTTCACCTCATCGCCAGGCAGACCTATTACTCGCTTAACCAAATGCGTGCCCTCGTCTTGCGGCAAGAGCCCCACGAAAGTCAGCGCTTCGCGCCACACCGGAGTGGATTCCTCTTCCGCTGCTCCAGAATCCAACCATCCGCCCGGATCAGAAAAAACCACGATGTCTCCGTGACGCACATCAAGCGGGCCGGGCCGCCACACACTCACCAAGATGCGATCGCCCACGGCCAAGGTGGACTCCATAGAGCCGGACGGTATCCAGAAGGACTGGAACACAAACATCTTTATCAGGAAGGACAACACCAACGCGATGACAGCCACAATCGCGAGTTCGCGTAACCATCCCAGCACGCGCGATCCTGCCCCGCGGCGAGGGCTTTCCTCAGCCGCGACTGCCCCATCAACGGAAACTTCGTCACTCCCTGTCATAGGGGCGTTCCGTGCTTACTGGTCGCGCTTTTCGCGAATCCGCGCAGCCTTGCCACGCAGATTCCGGAGGTAATAGAGCTTGGCGCGTCGCACATCACCGCGCGACACAACCTCAATTTTGTCAATTGTCGGGGCGTGGAGAGGGAACTTACGCTCTACTCCGGTCCCGAAAGACACCTTACGGACGGTAAAGGTTTCTCCGACTCCACCACCGTGGCGCGCAATCACCACTCCTTCAAAAATCTGAATACGGGAACGGTTCCCTTCCACGACCTTCACGTGCACCTTGACGGTGTCTCCTGCGCGAAACTCGGGAAGATCAGCAGAAAGCTGGTCCGCCGTCAATGCGTCAAACTTGTCCATGACAGTGACTCCTCGCGGTCGCCGCAGGTCGACACACGGTTTCTGCCCCTATACGAGGCGACGTTCGTGACGTGACGTCTCACTGATGCGGTCCCCCTGCGGCAGGAAGACGCGTGAGCGCGCCGAGCGACAATTGTGCCATACCCGCCGTCTGACCCTGTTCGCGGGCAACGGCCTGGTTAATCAGAGAGCAAATCTGGGCGGCGCTCACTGGTGCGCTGGCGAGATTGTTCTGCCCGCCACTGCTCAATGA
>WTKG01000033.1 GCA_011524475.1 Demequinaceae bacterium | reverse complement strand
CCGATACCCGAGCCCGCTCCCGTGATTGCTGCGATCTTGCCGTCGAAGTTCCGCCCCAGTCTTTCGACGGGCTTGGTGCTCACGCGCGGTCTCGATCGATGTGTTTTTGTGTTTCCCACGGAGGAGTTCACCGCAGTCCACGATCGCCTCCGTCGCGCACCTCTCGAAAACAAAAACGCCCGTGACTATTTGCGTAGTTTTCTGGGGTACGCAAGCGACGAATTGCCAGACAAGCAAGGCCGTATTCATCTTTCACACGCGTTGCGGACCTATGCCGGAATAGATCGCGATGTCGCTGTCGTGGGCCTTGGCGCGCGCGTTGAAATTTGGGATCTCGAATCGTGGAACAACTACTTGGAGCGCAACGAAGACGATTACGCCCAGACCGCTCAGGAGGTATTCGACGACATGTAACGCATTGTTCGTGGCTGGCGGCCTCTCTCCCGCGCGCACTCTGGGGCACTTCCCCGCTTCAGAGCCGTCGGAAGGGGGACCACGAGACACGAACACAACGCCAGATGAGGAGGGTGCGTGGACGCAGCTGACCGGCATGTGCCGGTGAAGCTCGACCGTTGCGTCGAGTTGCTCGCCCCTGCCTTGAAAAATCCCGGAAGTGTCGCCATTGATGGCACCGTCGGGCTCGGCGGCCATGCAGAAGCGTTGCTCGACAGGTGTCCCCAGGCGACAGTGATCGGCATCGATCGCGACCCCGATGCTCTGGCGCTCGCTACGTCGCGGTTGGAGCGCTTTGGGTCTCGTTTTGTGCCGGTGCGCGACACCTATGACCAACTCCCACGTGCTCTTGCTCAGGTCGGAGCGGACTCAGCCGACGGGATATTGCTGGACCTTGGGGTTTCCAGCATGCAAATTGATGATTCCGCACGAGGTTTCAGCTATCGGAATGATGCAGAGATCGATATGAGGATGGATACCTCGACTGGCCTCACCGCGGCAGACATCCTGCGGGACAGCGACGAAGACCAGCTTGTCTGGATTTTGCGTGAGTATGGAGAAGAGCGGTATGCCCGCCTCATCGCTCAGGCCGTGGTGACACGGCGTCGTCAGCGGCCTATTGTGCGGACCGAGGACCTTGCGACGGTGGTGCGGGAGGCAATTCCCCCACATCGCAATCGTTCGGGAGATCCAGCAAAGAGAACATTTCAGGCGTTGCGCATCGCGGTAAACGATGAACTTACGTTGCTGGAGACCGCACTTGTAAGCGCTCTTGATTCCCTCACGGTGGGGGGACGTGTAGTGGTCATGAGTTACCACTCCCTTGAGGATCGATTGGTGAAACATCACTTTGCTCTGGGCGCTACGGATGCGACTCCCCAAGATTTACCGTCCTTACGACCGGAGGATGCTCCATATTTGCGCGCATTGACCCGGGGCGCCGAACAAGCGGACTCCGAAGAAGTCGCTGCTAACTCGCGGGCACGTTCCGTCCGGCTCAGAGCAGCGGAACGGATAGGCCCTACTCGTCACCGGAGTGCCGCATGAGCGCCACCATCGTGAGGTCTCCTCAAAGAGGGCGGACCCTACGTTCTCGCGGACGGGGGTTCGCTGACGCTCCACAACCGCGCTCGCATGCTCGCGCGGTATCCCTCTCGTCCGGGCAGTCCGCGAAGCACGCAGGCTCCTCCTTAGGCTTCATCGTGTTGTGTGTTGCGGTGCTAGCAGCTTCGTTGATAGGCGTGCTTTTACTGAATATCGCCATGGCCGAAGGTGCGTATGAATACCGTGACTTGCGTACGCAACGCGCAGCCTTGCAGGAGCAAAAAGCAGAGACGCTGGCGTTACTTGATTCCCATGCGGCGCCACAATTCTTGGCAGAATCTGCCCGCGCTTTGGGGATGGTGCCTGCCACGCGGGTGGGCTTTGTTTCTCTTGAGCAAGGAGTAGTGGCGGGGCATCGAGGTACCCAGTGACCGCTCCGCCCCTCGCTCCACGTCGTGACCGAACCCGGGTGCGGCGCAGCCCGCAGCCGTATCAGGCAGGGCCGCTTCGCCATTCCTCTGCGCCTCCGCGAGGGATTTTTGCTCCCCGCATAGGTTCTCCGCAGCGCCGTCAATCGATTATGACGTTCGTGATGCTCGCGGTACTTGCGGCGTTTGCCGCCAGGCTCGTGCAGATTCAGGCGATTGACGCTGACGCACTTGCGGCAGAGGCGTTGGAGACTCGCTTGGTGACCGCGACCATTGAGGTGGATCGTGCGGACATCGTGGATCGCAATGGGGTGGTGCTTGCTACCTCTATCGACCGGTTCCACATTTTTGTGAATCAACGCGAACTTGCCGACTGGACTCGCCGTGTGGATGGGGTCACTCTTGCCGAAGGCCCTAGCGGCGCTGCTGAGATTCTGGCGCCCATTCTTGATATGGAGGTGAGCGCTCTGGAAAGTGCGCTCACTGGCGATGCCACCTTTGCCTACATCACCAAGAACGTCTCCACTCAGACGTGGAACGAGGTACGGAGCCAAGGAATCGGCGGGATTGATGCAGAGCCCACGTCCGAGCGTCTCTATCCCAATGGCAATGTGGCGGGAAACATCATCGGTTTTGTGGGCGGACGCTCCGATCGTCAAGGCTTGTGGGGAATCGCAGGCCTTGAATACGCATTTGAAGAGCAGTTGTTGGGGCAACCCGGAACCGTCACTTTTGAACGCGGCGGCGGCAACCTTGTGATCCCGACGGGAGTGAGGGACGAACAACCTGCGGTACCGGGCACAGCCGTGGTAACCACCATCGATCGAGACATTCAATGGCAAGCGCAAGAACGCGCGGAACAAGCGGTGGCGCAGACGCGTTCCGACTACGCGATTGTGGTGGTCCAAGATGTGCAGACTGGCCACATTTACGCATTGGTAGAC
>WTKG01000074.1 GCA_011524475.1 Demequinaceae bacterium | reverse complement strand
TTACGACACCTTGGTGCGCATGGTGCAGGACTGGTCGCTGCGCTACCCCCTCATTGATGGTCAGGGAAACTTCGGTTCACCCGGAAACGACCCTGCCGCAGCACCCCGGTACACCGAATGTCGCATGGCACCGCTGGCCATGGAGATGGTGCGGGACATCGATAAAGAGACCGTCGACTTCCAAGACAACTATGACGGTCGCGAACAAGAACCCACGGTGTTGCCGAGCCGGTTCCCCAACCTGTTGGTCAACGGCAGTGCTGGAATCGCGGTGGGTATGGCCACCAATATTCCTCCCCACAACTTACGGGAAGTGGCTGCGGGGGTGGCGTGGGCGTTAGAGAACCCGCACGCGAGCCAGCAAGAACTTCTGGATGCGCTCATGGAGCGAATCCCGGGCCCCGACTTCCCCACAGCTGCGACCATTCTGGGCCGCCGCGGCATCGAAGATGCGTACCGCACGGGCCGCGGCTCCATCATCATGCGGGCAGTGGTGAATGTGGAAGAGATTCAGAACCGCATGTGCTTGGTGGTGACGGAACTTCCCTACCAAGTGAACCCTGACAATGTGGCGCAGAAGATTGCCGAATTAGTGCGTGACGGCAAGATCGCGGGGGTTGCAGATATCCGTGATGAGACGTCTGGCCGCACCGGTCAACGTTTAGTGATTGTGCTCAAGCGGGATGCGGTAGCCAAGGTGGTGCTCAACAACCTCTACAAGCACACTCAACTTCAAGAGACCTTTGGCGCGAACATGCTCGCTCTGGTGGATGGCGTCCCGCGCACGCTGTCTCTCGATGCTTTTGTTACCCACTGGGTGTCACATCAACTAGAGGTGATTGTGCGCCGCACGCAGTATCGCTTGCGTGAAGCGGAGCGTGAGGCACACATTTTGCGTGGCTACCTCAAAGCCCTTGAACAGCTAGACGAGGTTATTGCGCTTATTCGTCGCAGCCCGGATGTGGAGTCAGCCCGCACGGGGCTTATGGAACTACTGGATGTAGACGAGGTGCAAGCAACCGCGATTTTGAATTTGCAGTTGCGCCGCTTGGCAGCCTTGGAACGCAAAAAAATTGAAGATGATTTTGCAGCCTTGGAATCCGAGATTGCGACGTTGAACGAGATTCTGGCGTCGGACGATCGCCAGCGCACCATCATCGGTGATGAGCTGGCAGAACTGGTCGCCAAGTATGGGGACGATCGCCGCACCGAAATTGCTCCATTCGAGGGCGATATGGACATAGAAGACCTCATTGCGGAAGAGGAGATGGTGGTGACGATCACGCGTTCTGGTTATGCCAAACGCACCAAGTCGTCGCTGTATCGTCAACAAAAACGTGGCGGGAAGGGCGTACGAGGCGCGTCTCTTCGTGCAGATGACGTGATTGAACACTTTTTTGTCACGACCACGCACCGCTGGCTGTTGTTCTTCACCAATTTTGGGCGCGTGTACCGTGCGAAGGCGTACGAACTCCCGGAGGGAAGTCGGGATTCTAAGGGTCAGCACGTCGCGAATTTGTTGGCTTTCCAGCCGGGAGAAGAAATCGCACAGGTGTTGGACATTGGCGGTTATGACGATGCGCCCTACCTCGTGTTGGCCACCAGCCGTGGGCTGGTCAAGAAGACCGAGTTGACGGCGTACGACTCGAATCGTCAAGGTGGCCTTATTGCGATCAATCTGCGAGAGGTCGAAGGTGCCCCGCCGCGTGAAGACGGTTCGCCGGCAACCGACGAGGTGATTGCTGCACGACTGGTCAGCGAGGACGATGACCTCATGTTGGTGTCACGTCGAGGTCAAAGTCTCCGGTTCTCTGCTAATAACCAGGCGCTGCGTCCCATGGGCCGCGCGACTTCGGGGGTCACCGGAATGCGATTCCGTGAAGACGACGAACTGCTTGCCATGGACGTAGTCACGGAAGGTGCCTACTCCTTTGTGGTGACGGAAGGCGGCTTTGCTAAGCGCACATCTGTGGACGAATACCGGGTGCAGGGCCGCGGCGGTTTGGGAATCAAAGTTGCCAAACTTGCCGAAGCCCGTGGAGATTTGGTTGGAGCCATGTTGGTAGACGAGGCCGACGAGGCGCTGGTGGTGATGGAAGCAGGCAAAGTTGTGCGTTCCCCAGTGGCCGAAGTGCCGGCAAAGGGTCGTGACACCATGGGTGTCATTTATGCCAAGCCGGATGAAGGCGATCGGATCATTGCGGTGGCACGGAACTCCGAGCGAAACCTTGAGGACGCGGCAGACGCCCCCACAGAGGAGTAGCCGGGTCACCATGTCCTGCGGGTGTGGGAGCGGATGGCAGCCGTGGGACGTTAGCGACATGGTTATAAGTGTTCGGCGTATACCTACCTCCGTTAGTCTGGAGCACATAGCGCCCGTGACGTTCATAAAGGAGAGACCATGACTGCGCAACCCCCACCGCCACCTTCGGGGAATTCGTCGCGCCCCCCGGCACCTCCGGTCACCGGGACTACTCCTGCCCGCCAGGTGGGCCAACCAGCACGCCCTCCGGCCCCCCCTGCGACAGGCCGCCAGCCAGTCTCGCCGGCAGGCGCCAACGCACCTGCGTCCAGTGCCCCGACCACGGGCACTCAGACGGGGGCTCCTCGCCGGACATCGTTCAAGACAGGCCAGATCCCGGCGACTCCCACCACGGGAAGTACGCCAAATCCGGGTGCACCCCCTGCGACGTCCACACCTCCTGCTGCGGCACCTGCTGCTGGAGATAAGAAGGGTGCAAAGAAAAGTAAGGATTCCGGCAAGAAAGGCGGAATTGCGGGGCGGTTTGGGCGCAAGAAGAAGGACGAGACTTCCGCGGACGTTCCTGCGGCAGTTGCCCCGACCGGCGCTACCACCTCCCAGATGGCAGCCGGTGCTCCTCGTCGCGTACAGATGATGGTCAAG
>WTKG01000182.1 GCA_011524475.1 Demequinaceae bacterium | reverse complement strand
GGCCAGCACCTGGTGGGCATTCTCGCGACCCGCAAAATAGTCAAACGGAGGGTGGTACGTCAGGCGCGCCAATGCAGAACCCGACAGCGTCTCCACAACCGGACATTCCTCGCCTAACTCCCGCGCATAGGCCGCTACACGCGCGGAGGCAAGAATCACTGTTTGCCCTTAGCGGTCACCTTCCACGGGACGCACAAGGGAGTACTCCACATCTGGCCCCACCGCAGCGGCGAGGTTGCTCGGCAGAGTCCACGGCGTGGTGGTCCAGATCAACAGCGACGCATCCCTGAGGGCTTCGCGTTGCGCATCCGTGAGCCCTTCTGCCGCTGCTACAGATTCCTCGTCCAGTGGCAACAACACTGTGAGAGCCGGGTCTTGACGCTGGGCGTACACATCTTCATCCATGCGTAATTCGTGGTTCGACAACGGTGTCTCGTCACGCCAGCAATACGGCAACACCCGGTGACCCTCATATGCCAAGCCCTTGTCGTAGAGCCGCTTAAAGCCCCAGATCACAGACTCCATAAAGGTCACATCGAGCGTCTTGTAGTCATTCTCGAAGTCCACCCACCGGGCCTGCCGCGTCACATATTCTTCCCACTCTTCGGTGTACTTGAGCACAGAAGCTTTGCAAGCCTCGTTGAAGGCGGCGATACCCATCTCTTCAATCTGGGATTTGTCTTCAATTCCCAACACTCGTTCTGCTTCGAGTTCCGCCGGAAGTCCGTGGGTGTCCCAGCCGAAACGCCGCTCCACTCGCGTGCCGCGCATGGTCTGGTAGCGCGGCACCACATCCTTCGCATACCCAGTCAGCAGGTGGCCGTAATGCGGCAAACCGTTCGCAAAAGGCGGGCCGTCATAAAACACGAATTCGTTGTCGCCATACGTGCCGCCGGCCGAGGTAGCAGGGCGTGCATCAATGGAGGCCTGGAAGGTGCCATCTGCTTTCCAGTAGGCAAGCACGTCCTTCTCGAGGGAAGGAAAGTGCGGCGAGGGTTCCACCTCGGCATCGGGGCGGTGCAATGGGTAGCGGGCGTCGGCCATGGCGCTCGGTGGTCCTTCACATGTCGCAGGTGTTGCGAGGGCGCTCACTGGGCATGTGCCCCGCGTGCGCGGTACCACCTCGCTTGCCTCCCCGAAAGGACGCCGCTCATGCCTTCGCTGTCACGAAGACGCCGCTGTAACGGGCTGCCCGTGCGGTTCTACTTAGCAGGCGTAAGGGCCGTGCTGTTCTTCCGCAAACTCACCGGTGATAGCCGGGTCAATGTTTATGACACAAGTGTAGCCGGGCCACTGGCAGAAGAGTGCGCTATTTCTTAGGCTTGGCCGGGGTTTTCTTCGCTGCTGGTTTTTTCGCAGCGGGTTTCTTTGCGGCAGGCTTCGTGGCCGTTGTGGCGGCCTTCTTTGCTGCGGGCTTTTTCGCTGGCGTTTTCTTGGCGGCAGCTTTTTTGGTTGCAGTTTTTGCTGCAGGCTTCTTCTCTGCGACCGCTGATTTCTGCTTTGAAGCCTTCTCGGCGTCGTCGTTCTTGGATGAACGCTTACGGAAGAACCCAAACCAGATCACTACCGCGGCAAGGCCACCAAACAAGATCACTTGAGTGGCGATTTCGATCGCCTGCTCTTCCCACGCCATGACTACTCCTCGTTCCACGCCAGTGTGTTTGTGTGTAGAAGCATAGGGCCTGCGCTCCACTATGTGGGCAGGCCATGCACAATGGGTCCATGGAAAACTTGCTCTACAGCGCCGCGATAGTGGCTGCCGTGATTCATGCGGCGATTTTTGTGTTGGAATCGCTCGCCTGGAAGTCACCACGCGTGCAACGCATGTTTGGGGCACGCACAGAAGCACAGGCGGAGGCACTGGGGCCGGTGCTGTACAACCAGGGTTTCTACAACTTGTTTGTAGGTATCGGCGTGGCGGTGGGGCTGTTCTTGTTCTCCCGCGACGAGAGTTCTGCTCTGCTGGGATTCTCGCTGTCCTTCATGGCGGCAGCAGCGTTGGTCTTGGTGGGAAGTGTCTCTCGTCTGTGGAAGGCGGCCCTGCTCCAGGGCGGCCCGCCTGCACTCGCCCTACTCGCGCTTGCCGTGATCTGACACTCCACGCATCGGTACATACTTCCCCGTGTGCGTGGCGTAGTCCACATATGCGGGATACGCCTGCACAAGGTGGCGTTCTTCGTGCCGGGTCTTGATCTCAAACAAGATCACCAGGGCTACCACCACACTCCAGGACGTGAGTTTTCCGTTCGCGAGCGCGGCCGAAGATGCTGCAAGCATCACTGCCGTGTACATCGGGTGACGAATACGGCTATAGATCCCGTGTGTGCGGAGGCCTTGGTGATTCGGGTCTGGATGAGGGGTCAGGGACTGCCCCAGATCGCGCACCGCTAACGCCCCCAATAGCACTGCTATGGCAAGCGCCACGATGCCCACCCCAAGATGATGTGGCAACGCCGGCCCTGGGCTCGGCAAAAACCACGCAGCCACTACCCCCGCCATCAAGGCAAATTGAATCGCCACCAATGTCCAGCCCCGCGCAGATGAATGTTCGCCTGTGGGGTGGGATGACCTGGTCATGTTCCCCACTGTACGGGCGAGGGCCCCTGTTATGAATGCAAAACCCGCGACACGCATGTGCGGGGAGCGCACCATGCACGTATCACTCATCCATGTCTGCGACAATAGAAAGGCGGGGGCACATAGTCGGAGAGAAAACGATGTCATTTGCCCAGGCCGTCACCAGCGTTTTTCGCAAATATGCCACCTTCAAAGGCCGCTCTCAGCGCAGCGAATTCTGGTGGTTCATGCTGTTCTTGATCCTGTTTTACGGGATTCTAGAATTCATTGTTTTTGGATTACTTTTTACGTCTAACCCCAACGTTCCCGAGGGGCAAATAGGCCCCCAGAGCACCGCCTATTGGGCCGGGTTCTCC
>WTKG01000179.1:12731-15731 GCA_011524475.1 Demequinaceae bacterium | reverse complement strand
TTGCTGCGGAGGATGCCACCATCGAAGTAGGTGGCGTGTTGGCGCGCATCGGTTCTGCGGGAACCGTCTCTGCCGCTACGACTTCAGAAACGAAGCCTGCTCCGGCTATGGTAGCTACCGCTTCCCCTGCCGTCCAGAACCCGCCTGCAGCCGCTCCTGCCCCTGCCACACCTGCCTCTGCCACCTCATCGCAGGCAGGCGCACCGGCCCCCTCCGCCGTTCCTCCTGCGACAGCACCTGCGCCCCAGAGCGGCAATGTCGGTTACGTGACCCCACTAGTGAGAAACCTTGCGCAGGAACGCGGCCTGGATTTATCCACTATCTCTGGAACCGGTGTGGGAGGGCGCATTCGCAAAGAAGACGTCCTCGCCGCGACCCCGGCCACTGCCGCAAGCACCACCACGGGAACAACAGGGGCGGGCTCCGTTGCTGCGGTGGTCAGCGAGTTGCGTGGACAGACCGTCCCAATGACCAAGATCCGCAAAATCACCGCAGAGCGCATGCTGGAATCTATGCAGTCCATGGCGCAACTCACTACGGTGATCGAGGTCGATTGCACGCGCCTATGGGCCCTCCGCAACCGCGCCAAAGTGTCATTTGAAAAGAAAGAAGGGGCAAAACTCACCTTCTTGCCGTTCTTCACGAAAGCGGCTGCGGAAGCTCTGCAAGAACACGCTTTCTTAAATGCTTCTATCGACGGCGAGAGCATCGTCTACCACGATGCCGTGAACATGGGTATCGCGGTAGACACTCCGAAAGGATTGATGGTGCCGGTAATCAAGAACGCCGACTCCATTTCCCTGGCAGACCATGCGCGGGCAATCGCGGACCTCGCTGGACGTGCCCGCGACGGAAAGGCAACGCTTGATGACCTCCAAGGGGCAACTTTCACTGTCACCAACACGGGCTCTGGCGGCACACTGTTCGACACCCCGGTAGTGGCATCGCCACAGGTAGGAATCTTGGCCACTCCTCTTATCGAGAAGCGCCCCGTAGTGGTGAAGGGGCCCGATGGTGGGGACGTCTTCGCCATCCGCCCCATGATGTACTTGCCGCTGTCGTACGACCACCGGCTCGTGGACGGAGCAGACGCGGCACGATTCTTGCAGTCCATCAAGACCCGAATCGAAACTGCTGCATTCGAAGGCGACGTTGGCCTGTAACACATGCACTATGTGATTGCCGGAAGTTCGGGCCTCATCGGCACCGCACTTGTGGAGCGATTACGGAAATCTGGGCATACCTGCACCACCCTCGTGCGCCGGGAAGCACGCACGGAAACAGAGTCCGCATGGGACCCGACTGGCGGCATGATCGATCCAGACGTGATCGCTTCCGCAGATGTCGTCATCAACCTTGCCGGCGCATCGATTGGTGGAAAAAGGCTGCAAGGCGCCTATCTAGAAAAAGTACGTTCTTCCCGCACTGTGACGACCGCACTGCTGTCCACCACACTTGCGCGAACTCGCCCAGACGGCAGGCTGATTCAAGCATCAGCAATGGGCTACTACGGCACACCAGGCGACCACCCGTTGGACGAGACTGCGCCCGTAGGCCGCACTGTGCTAGCTGGAGTAGTGGACGAATGGGAGTCCTCGACAGATGCTGCGGTACAGGCAGGTGTCGCTGTAAGTCTTGTGCGCACCTCGCACGTGCTTGCACCGTGGGGAGGATTGGCCGATCGTCTCCTTCCCCTGGTGCGCCTGGGTCTCTTGCGCAGCATGGGCAACGGTAGCCAATGGATGCCGTGGATCTCGCTCGTAGACGCCGCTCGAGCCTTTGAATTTCTCTCCACTCGCGACCACAGCGGCCCCATTAATTTGTGTTCGCCGCACGAAACCACCAATAGAGAAGTAATTCACGCACTTGCGCATGCGGCAGATCGGCCGTCGTTGATACCTGTACCTGGGTGGATCATCCGAGCTCTTATCGGCCCGGCATCTCACGACATGCTGAACTCACAACGTCTGGTGCCCACCGCACTGAAAAAACTGGGATTCGAATGGACGCACCCCACGATTGACACAGCCGCGGAATACACCATGGAAAAACTCGCCGGGATTAATCCCACGCACTAACTCTCCAGCCGCCTGAAGTCCACCCGAGAGTCACCGCATAGGTGACCTCTGCCGCATCGTGAGACCGGGCAGACCGGCTCTTCCATACCGTGTGCGCAGATACGTCAAGAACTACCGTGACCAGAGCGCTACGCGCAGAAGAATCCACTTCATGCGCACTCTTCACAGTGCAGTGAAACCCGTCCATTCGCAACTCTCCCTGAGAAAGTTGGCGTTCCCATACATCGTCTGCTCTCCGCGCAGGAGTAAGAGGGGACGTGACATGAGCCAGCAGCCCATATTCGCCAAGTGATCGGGCCTGACACCAGCGGTTCACTAACACCACCGCCGCTTGTTCTGGACTTCCATACGTAGCATCCAGTGTGGGAGTTGCCCACTGTGCGTGCGCAGAGGAGCCCCCCACCACACCCCACAGTGCACCCGCAATCACCACCGCACATAGGGCACTGACCGGAATCTTGTAGGCACTGAGCAGGCGCCGCCACCACCACCGTGGACCATCAGCGTCATGGAGGGTGCGTTCTTGTGTTGCACGCGCCCGCACGCGGATGTCTCTGGCTGGAGTGAGTTCAAGCGCGGCTATCGGCTCAGGTGGGTGACAACGTTCAAGCGCTCGGGCCGCGACGGCAGCCTCGGGGCGTAGGTCAGGATCTGGCGCAATCATGGGGGCAATCCAGGCATGGAGGCGGATCGCTCCTTCGTCCGCAACGGCTTTCTTCAGCAACATCCCCACTGCGTACACATCTGCGGCAGGGCTGGGCCCCCGAGCACGTTCCGGCGCACTGTAGACAGCGGTGCCATGCCCAGGCGGGCCCACCAGATCCACCAGATGTACGCCGCTGTCCCCCACCATCACATTTGCTGCAGACACATCTCCGTGACTCAAGCCCTGCGCGTGAAGACGGGCAAGCGCATGCAGTAT
>WTKG01000179.1:0-12631 GCA_011524475.1 Demequinaceae bacterium | reverse complement strand
TCGCTGTCGCTGCGATGCAAGGCCACGAGTCGCTCACGTGCGGCACTGGCGTGGGTGGCGGCGATGTCTCGGCGCACAATCCGCGCCCGCACAGGACCAAAAGGATCGCTCACGTGCCTACCACATCACGAACCCAGCACGTCGAGACAATTATCCACAGGCCAATTTCTACGCAGTGGCCACCTGCGTGTGACTATGCCAGGGCTTACTCAGCGATCTGCTTATGACCCGGCCACCATGAGCGACGTCCAATGTCGTCCACTAGTCCAGGCACCAGCAACGTACGCACCACCAGGGTGTCGATCAGCACACCCACAGAGACGATGAACGCAATTTGTACGAGGAAGAGAATCGGCAAGAATCCGAGCGCAGCAAAAGTGGCGGCCAACACAATACCCGCAGAGGTAATGACCCCGCCCGTGACGGCAAGAGCGCGGCGCACTCCTTCGCGATTACCCCACCGCAAGGATTCCTCACGCGCCCGTGACATCAGGAATATCGAGTAATCAACCCCCAGAGCCACCAGGAACACGAACGAGAACAGTGGGACGGACGAGTCTGATCCTGGGAAGTTGAAAACGTAGTTGAAGAAAATGGCAGACAAGCCAATTGTCGCTGCGAACGATAGGACGTTGGCAAGCACGATGATGAGTGGCGTCACGATGCTGCGTAACAAGATAATTAACACCACGAAAATCACAAGTAACACCATGGGGATGATGATCGTCAGATCACGGTCGGTGGTGACGTTGATGTCGAGCCCCACGGCCGCTGTTCCTCCGACAAGCGCGGTGGAATCCACGGCTTGCACCGCCTCACGGATGAGCGCAACAGTCTCTTTTGCTTCTTGCGACTGTGCGTCTGCCACCGTGATTACGTCTATCGCTACTCTGCCGTCAATCACCACCGGCGGCTCGGGAATGACTCCCCCTGGCGCCCCTTGTTGCACGGCAGGTGTCACCGCATACGCAGCGGAGACGCCTTCGACGCTTTGAAGACCTGTCACCACTTCTTGCCAGGTGTTCTCGTCTGCGACGATCTGCACAGGGTCCGTGGCGCCTGCATCAAAGTGTTCCCGCAGCACGTCCAGACCTGCGACAGACTCAATGTCTCCCAGCAGGAAGTCGTCCTGGCCTACCCCGTCTGCACGGAAGGTCGGCATAAAGGCGGCCAACACAGCCAAGCCCGCAAAGGCAAGGAGCCACGTGCGTCGCGGCTTGGCCGCAACGGATTTCGAAATTTTTCCCCACACGCCTGCACGTTCTTCGACAGCCTCTAACTTGTCGACTTCTTCAAGCCCATCGGCATCAAAACGTGGGCGCCTCGGCCAGAAAATTGCGCGCGATTTCTGGCCAGCAATAAGAAGCAGCGCCGGAAGAAGGGTAAGGGCCGCCACAATCGCGGCCGCAATTCCAAAGGCCGCCACCGGCCCCAAGCCTTGGTTCGACTTGAGGTTGGAGAGCAACAACATCAAGACACCCAGGATCACCGTGATTCCTGATGCCAGAATCGGCCCCACTGACTGCTTCCACGCATACTGCATGGCTTCATACGTGCTGGCGTGCCGGCGCAATTCTTCGCGGTAGCGGGCGACCAAAAGCAACGCATAGTCCGTGGTGGCACCGATGACCAAAATCGACATGATGCCCTGGCTTTGACCGTTGAGAGTAATCAGGTCCGCGTCTGCAGCGTAATAGACAGCTAACGCGGCCAACGCGAAAGCAAACATGGAGGCCCCCAGCACCAAGAACGGCAATATCGGGCTGCGGTAGACGATGATGTGAATGACGAACACAAATACGAGCGCCACGGCCAGCAAGAGGGTGTCAATCGCACCGAAAGCGGCTGTTTGGTCCACGACAAGACCAATCGCTCCCGTGAGGTATCCCTCAGTAGCAGAGTTCCGCTCCTGCCAAAGTTCGCGCATAGTTTCGCCGATCACACTGGCGAGGGTCTCCCCGTCCGCACGTTCAAAGGCGACGTCAGCAGAGATCGGGAAAACTGCCAGCACTGCTTCACCATCAGCCGACGGAACAGCGGTGGCAGGCCCCACAAGTGCATCCCCGATAGTGCGGCCATCGCCGAGATCAGCCTGGGCGACATCTGCCACAAACTCTTGAATCTCCGCAAACTGTTCAGGAGTGGTCACGCTGTCAAACACATACAGCGCGGGCAAGGAATCCGACTGTGTAAAAGCTGCCCGTTCTTCGGCAGCCAGAGTTGACTCGGCGTTCACGGGCAGGAATGTGGTCGAGTCGTTTTCTTGTACTTCTGACAATTGCCCAATGGACGAACCACCAAAGCCAGCAATAGCAAGCCATACGAGCAGGAGAGGGAAAAGAACTACGGGACGTATCCACTTGACGAATCTCATGTCTGTATCTTGCCTTGGTTGTGCGTCCTGCGCGAACACGGAGTTACGCTTGCGGAGTGGATGTGATGAGTCTCGGCTTAGGCGAACGCCGTGTGGAGTATCACGAAGCGTGGGACCTGCAACGAGAGATACACGCAGAAGTCGTTGCCGGCGCTCGCCCCGACACGTTGATTTTGGTGGAACACAACAGTGTCTACACGGCAGGCAAACGCACGGCTTCGTGGGACCGCCCCACGGATGGCACCCCCGTAATTGACGTGGACCGGGGCGGAAAAATCACCTGGCATGGCCCCGGCCAACTCGTGGGATACCCGATTGTGCGCCTTGCGGAACCCATTGATGTCATTGCGTATGTGCGCCAGTTAGAACAAGCAGCGATTGATGTGTGCGCACAGCGCGGCGTGCCTACCACCCGCGTAGACGGACGGTCCGGAGTGTGGTGCCCCGCTGACGCGACTCGCCGTGAAAGAAAGATATGTGCCATCGGAGTGCGGGTTGCCAAAGGCGTCACGATGCACGGATTCGCCCTTAACTGCAATCCAGACATGACGGAATGGGAACGCATCGTCCCCTGCGGCATTGAAGATGCGGATGTCACGAGCCTGAGTATGGAACTCAACAGAAATATCTCAGTACGCGAAATTGCTGATGACATGGTGGCGTCACTCACCACTGCACTTGCCGACGTACGCTTGAGTGCACAGCCCACGGCACGGTGAGTGCGTCCGTGGCCGTAAATTCCATCACGAAGGAGATCGCGTGACTATTGCCCCCGAGGGACGGCGCTTGTTGCGCGTCGAGGCCCGTAATGCGGAAACCCCCATTGAGCGCAAGCCGGAATGGATTCGCACGACGGCAACTATGGGCCCGGAATATCGCGAACTGAAATCTTTAGTAAAAACTGGAGCGCTGCACACCGTCTGCGAAGAGGCTGGCTGCCCGAACATTTTTGAGTGCTGGGAAGACCGCGAAGCCACCTTCCTCATCGGGGGCTCGCAGTGCACTCGGCGATGCGACTTTTGCCAAATTGATACGGGCAAACCTGCTGCGCTCGACAGGGACGAACCGCGACGAGTCGCAGAGTCCGTGCGCGAGATGGGCCTGAAGTATTCGACCGTGACCGGAGTTGCGCGTGACGATCTCGAAGACGGCGGGGCCTGGCTGTACGCAGAGACGGTACGTCAGATTCACGCTCTCAACCCTGATACGGGAGTGGAACTCCTGATTCCCGATTTCAATGCGAACCCAGATCAGCTTGCAGAAGTCTTTAGCTCTGCTCCTGAAGTGCTGGCACACAACGTGGAAACCGTGCCGCGGGTTTTCAAGCGGATTCGCCCTGCGTTTACGTATGAGCGCTCGTTGAGCGTCCTCACCTCTGCTCGAGAGGCCGGGCTCGTGACCAAGTCAAATCTCATTCTGGGCATGGGAGAAACAACCGAAGAAATCAAAGACGCCCTGCGGGCACTGCACGATGCCGGGTGCGACATCATCACGATCACCCAGTACTTGCGCCCGAGCCCGCTCCACCACCCGGTGGACCGTTGGGTAAAGCCGGAAGAATTTGTTGAATTGTCTGACTTTGCTACCGACCTCGGGTTTTTGGGAGTCATGTCTGGCCCGCTCGTGCGATCCTCCTACCGCGCGGGAAGGCTCTGGGGCCAGGCGATGACGAGCAAGGGGCGCCCTATCCCCGAAGCCCTGGCACACCTCGGCGAACCTATGGTGGCGCGACAAGAAGCATCCGCACTGGTGTCACGCCAGTCCTAACACAGGCGCACTTTCACCGCTGGCGAAGAATTTATAGGTTCTGGCACTGTTTGCGCGGTGGCGCACTAGAATAGAACCATGGCAAAAACAGAACCGAAGCCGAAATGGTTCGAAGGCGTATTCCAGGCCTTCAAACTGACCCGCAAGTGGGACAAGCAGTTCCTCCCCTTGGTCATTGTGACGGCGATCGTCATCATCGCGGCAGGAATTGGCGCAGGCTTCTACTTTGACAGTGTGGTGGGACACATCTACTCCAACCTGTTTGGAGTCACCACTGCCATTTTTGCTGTGTTGTTGATTCTCGCTCGGCGTGCAGAGCGTGCCGTGCTCAATCAAGTGGATAACCGTGCGGGCGGTTCTTTGGCGGCCTTGCAAATGATTCCGCGTGGGTGGAAGTTTGAAGATGAGCCCATCGGATTCGACCAAAAGAACCGGTCCCTGGTGTTCCTGGGTGTGGGGCGCGGCGGAATTGTGCTGGTGGGAGAACGTGGCAACGGCGCACGCAAAGCGGTCGCGAATGCTCGCAAGCGCGTCTCTAAGGCCGCCCCTGGGGTGCATATTCAAGAGATCATCGTGGGCGATGGTCAAGGGATGCTCAAGTCGAAAGACCTGCCTAAGTTTGTGCGCCGCCTACCCAAGAAGTTGAACCGCCGGGAACGAGACGCAGTGTTGTCACGAGTGCGTGCGCTTGGCGGGTCACCTATTCCTATTCCGAAGGGCGTGGACCCCACCCGGGTACGTGCGGACCGACGGGCACTGCGCGGCTAGCCTCACCCCTCTTCCTCGCCACCACTCTTCCTTTCCTCTGTTGACTTCTGTCTGCGCTGCACCCACTGACGCGATGCGTGTGACAGGTGTGAATGAACGAAACATATTGGAAACATTGTGCGAACCGGGAAGTAACTGCGAAGCCCTACTCTTGAAGAGCCGCATTCGGCGCGCCTTATAACTTCAAGGAGCAAAAAGAGATGTTCAAAACTGCCGCAGAGGCTTTCGACTTCGTCAAGAAGGAGGACGTCCAGTTCGTTGACGTCCGCTTCTGTGACCTGCCGGGCCTCATGCATCACTTCAACGTGCCCGCCAACCAGTTCTCGCAGGACACCTTCGAGGACGGCCTCATGTTCGACGGATCTTCGATCCGTGGCTTCCAGGCCATCAACGAGTCGGACATGAAGTTGATCCCCGACGTCGCCACTGCCTACGTGGATCCGTTCCGCAAGCAGAAGACGCTGGTCATCAACTTCTCGATCCACGACCCGCTCACCGGCGAGGCCTACTCGCGCGACCCGCGCAATGTTGCCGCCAAGGCTGAGGAATACCTGAAGTCCACCGGAATCGGTGACACCGCGTACTTTGGCCCAGAGGCTGAGTTCTTCTTGTTCGACTCGGTGCGTTTCGACACCAACGAGCACGAGGGCTACTACCACATCGAGTCTTCTGAGGGCTGGTGGAACACTGGCGCTGAGACGAACCCCGATGGTTCCGCTAACCGTGGGTACAAGACTCGTTACAAGGGCGGCTACTTCCCTGTGTCCCCCGGTGACCAGTTCGCGGACATTCGTGACGAAATTTGCTCCACGCTGGGCGAGGTAGGCATTTCCGTTGAGCGCGCGCACCACGAAGTGGGTACCGCCGGTCAGCAGGAAGTGAACTACACCTTCAACTCGCTCTTGCACGCAGCCGACGACCTCATGAAGTTCAAGTACGTGGTCAAGAACGTCGCGTGGAAGAACGACAAGGTTGCGACGTTCATGCCTAAGCCGCTGTTCAACGACAACGGTTCCGGTATGCACTGCCACCAGTCCATCTGGAAGAGCGGCAAGCCGCTGTTCTTCGATGAGAAGAACTACGGCGGACTGTCCGACACTGCTCGTTGGTACATCGGTGGAATCCTCAAGCACGCTCCGGCGCTGCTCGCCTTCACCAACCCGACCGTGAACTCGTACCACCGTTTGGTGCCGGGCTTCGAAGCACCAGTGAACCTGGTGTACTCGGCTCGTAACCGTTCGGCTTCGGTGCGTATCCCGATCACGGGATCGAACCCGAAGGCGAAGCGCATCGAATTCCGTGCGCCAGACCCGTCGTCGAACCCGTACCTGGCATTCGCCGCGCTGCTCATGGCTGGTCTTGACGGAATCAAGAACAAGATCGAGCCGCCAGAGCCTGTAGACAAGGACCTCTACGAGCTTCCTGCTGAGGAGCAGGCGACGATCCCGCAGGTGCCGGACTCGTTGTCCAAGGTTCTCGACAACCTGGAAGCTGACCACGAGTGGCTCACCGAGGGTGGAGTCTTCACACAAGACCTCATCGAAGAGTGGATCTCGTACAAGCGTGAAAACGAGATTGACCCACTGCGGTTCCGCCCGCACCCGCACGAATTCGAACTGTACTTCGACATCTAAGCCGACACAGTTCTCACAGTGGGGTCGCCCTTCGGGGTGGCCCCACTGTTGTATGTGCGGAGGGCCTCAGAGCAGAGTTATTCGTCCCAGTAGTCGTCATCTCGTGAGCGGCGTGGGCGGCGAGATACAAGTTTTTCTGTGCCTCTGATTACCAAGCTTGCTGCGACGCCTGCCGCCACAGCGGTGACGCCCACCCACAAGGCCCGGGTGCCAAAATCGCCAAAGGAATCGGTCGGTATAAGAGCCAGAATCGTCTCGCCTAACGATCCCTCTACTCCCCCGGGCAGAAGTCCCACCACAGACGCGGGGGTCACGAAAGTCACGAGTGCCCACAGGCCCAGCATCACGAATCCCACCAGGTACAACAACCGGGGCACCACTCGGAAGCCTCGCGGGAAAATCACAAATGCCATCACCGCCAAGGCTGCGGCGACATACCCTCCCCACATGCTCCACCACGACAAGAACTCATACCCGGTGCGCACTCGTTCAAAGGTCTCTGCTCCCATAATCTGAGTTTCAAAAGCAGGGATGGGCGCGTTCTGCAACTGGTCTCCCACGAGAGGGACAGCGGCAAGCGTCTCCTGCACAGGGGAAGAAAAATCGACGGTCAGCAATAGCGGCGCAGGCTCGCGAGTCGTGTCAGTAAGTTCGCGGGATAACGCCTCACGCGCTTCCGTGGTGGCATTCACGAGAGCATCGGTCACACCTTGTGTGTCTGTCACGGTAGCGATCGTGGCCTTAAGTTCCTCTTCAACGCCCAGGCTCCGCACATCAATGCCCCGATTGTCCAAAGTGGCGCCAACTGAGTCTTCTACCGTAGCTGTCAACACCTGCGAAAACAGATCAGACCCCACCACTCCCGTGGCAATCTGGCGAAAAAAACTCCCGTCTTCAACCGCATTCACCGCCGCCACCCCAAGCCCCCACAAAGCTGCGGCAGCCACTGCCGCCACCAGCATCACGGTTCCCATGAATCGCCGCATCATGCTCATCTCTTTTCTTCCCATTCGTAGAACAGCCGCTCCATTACCCTCCGACAACGGCGCGCAAGACGTGCCCAATTGTCATCTTCTTCTTCGCCGGTACGGCCCTGACCGACAATAGCGGCCAACGCACGCAATTCATGGGCAGCGGTAGGCATCACGTCTACGGCATGTGCGGGGCGTCCGCGCAGAGCAATCGCGCCTCGAAGTTCGGTAGCTGCTCGCCATGCTGCTTCGAGGGTCGCGGCATCGCTGGCGTCTACCAGGTCCGCCTCCACCGCGGCGTGGAGTGCCTCCAACGTGACACTCGTGCGAAGGCTCGGAACCTCATGGGCGTGCCGCAGCTGCACCAACTGGACCACCCACTCCACATCAGACAAACCGCCAGGGCCAAGTTTGAGATGGCGACGTGGATCCACTCCTCGGGGAAGCCGCTCTGATTCCATGCGGGCTTTTAACCGCCGCATGTGATCAAGCGCGTCGTCTGTGACGTGCGTCGGGTAGCGCACTCCATCTATCAGAGACACAAATTTTTCTCTCAGGCCCTCGTTGCCTGCGACCGTGCGGCACCGTAACAACGCCTGCGCCTCCCATGGCTCAGACCAGCGTGCATAGTATTCGCGGAAAGACTCCAGGGAGCGCGCCAGCGGGCCGCTACGGCCTTCTGGGCGCAGATCAGCATCCACAGCAAGCGGAGGCTGACTCAAGGGCCTCTGGAGCAGCAAGGCGCATTCTTCTGCAACCTTGCGGGCTGCACGGTGGCAGTCATCCTCGTCAGCGCCTTGATGGGGCTCGTAGACATACATCACATCCGCGTCGGATACGTATCCCATCTCCATGCCGCCATAGCGCCCCATAGCCACCACGGCCATGTCGAAGGGAAGCTGTGACTGCCCGTTGCGTAGAGCCACCTCGTGGCAGGCGATACGGAGCGCCCCTTGCACCACTATGTCGGCAGCCAGGGTGACGGCACGGGCGGCGCTCACCGAATCCACGATCCCCAGCACATTTGCCGCAGCGGCACGCACCAGTTCACGCCTACGCACGTTACGTAAGGCCGTAATGCACTGCACCGCGTCGTCACTGCGAGACAAAATCGCATCCGCTTCTGCGCTCAGTCGCTCACGACTGCGGGGCGTGAGTTCCTCATCGGAGTCCAGCCAGGTGATGGACTCTGTCGAAGCCAACAGTGCCGTGGTCACATACGGGGCGGTAGACAACAATGCCCCTAGCCTTTCGCCAGCGGTGCGTGAGTCGCGCAACAAGGTGAGGAACCACGAAGAATCACGCAGTTGATCGGACACGTTGCGGAAGGCGAGCAGGCCTGCATCCGGATCCGCACCCTGGGCGATCCACCCCATCATGGCAGGCAGTACTTGACGTTGAATGGCTGCCCGGCGTGAGACACCTTTGGTCAAGGCCGCCAAGTGCCGCTGTGCCGCAGCTGCATCGGCAAAACCAAGCGCCGTCAGTCGCTCCTGCGCTGCCTCGGGACTCAGCCGCGCTTCTTCGGCAGTGAGAGAGGCCGTGACGGGTAGCAGCGGGCGATAAAACATATCCAAGTGAAGAGCTCGCACCTCGCGAGTAGTGGTAGTCCACACGTGGTCGAGATCCTCTATCTGCCCCAGACGCGCACCTCGAGCAAGCCGCCTGCGGGCAGCCTCCTCCGTCGGCATCACATGCGTGCGCTTCATCCTGTATGCCTGCAGGCGGTGTTCTAGTACACGCAATTGGCGATACGCCGACGACAGCCGCTCGGCATCAGGGCGCCCCACGTACCCTCCGTCTCGCAACGCCTGAAGAGCATCGAGCGTGCGCGCAACATGCAAAGTGGTGTCCATACGTCCGTGCACCAATTGGAGCAACTGCACCGTGAACTCCACATCTCTCAGGCCTCCGGGCCCCAATTTGATGTGACGATCCTGTTCCGCAAGAGCAATGTTTTCTTCCACTCGGGTGCGCATCGCCTGAGCATCTGCAACAAAGTTGTCCCGTGAAGATGCCTCCCACACCAGAGGAGCGAGTGCCTTGATGTATGCACGTCCCAGTGCCCGATCTCCCGCCGCGGGGCGGGCTTTCAGGAGCGCCTGAAACTCCCAGGTGGCAGCCCATTCGCGGTAATAGGCTGCATGGGAAACGACATCTCTCACGAGCGGCCCATCTCTGCCTTCAGGGCGAAGCGCGGCATCTACAGCCCACAACGCCGGCTCGCTCCCTGGGGCATCACATACTCGAGCCGCAGTGGTGGCGAGCGCCGTGGCGATCTCCATAGCGCTGTCTTTGTCTGCGTGTGGAGCAGCGTCCGCAACGTAGACCACGTCTACGTCCGACACATAGTTGAGTTCCCGTGCCCCGGTCTTACCCATGGCGATCATGGCAAGCTGGGCCTGCGCATGTTCTGGCACCTGGCTGCGCGCAATCGCGAGCGAGGCTTCCAGAGCCGCGTCTGCGAGATCGGACAGCGCCTCACTCACACGCGGCATGATGTCGGTCGGGTGAGGGTGGGCCAGGTCTTCTGCGGCGATCACTAACAAGTGGCGACGATAGGCGATACGCATTGCTGGCACAGGGTCGTCTTCTGTCGCGACAGGTATCGGAGCTTCCCCATCGGCTCCGATGGCGTCAAGAAGCACTCCACGCACTGTGTCCGACGAGGTGGTCCACGGAGATTCGCGATAGGCAAGG
Organism: Demequinaceae bacterium; assembly: GCA_011524475.1. GTDB lineage: Bacteria > Actinomycetota > Actinomycetes > Actinomycetales > Demequinaceae > WTKG01. Next base: position 2,417 of record WTKG01000179.1, on the reverse strand, counting down.
TCGCTTACATATTCCGGATGCGTGACAAGAAAGTCTCCCAGTGCGGCAGAGCCACCCAAGATGCCCCACACGCGTCGTGGATGACGTTGCCACGTCTCGTCCACATCAGCACGCTGCTGTGCTGCTGTGCACGCCTCTGCTAACCGCAAACCTTGCAGAACAGCCAGGTCAGGGTCCGCGACCTCATGAAGATACTCACTGGCATGCGTCGCTACGTGCGGAAAGACCTCTGCCAGATTCGTCAGATGTTCTGCCGCCCGACTCGGATCTACAATCCCGGCGCGACGCAGGACCGCAGCACTCGATATAGCGCGACCTGCCATGAGCTAGAGCAGTGGGAGATAGCGTTCGCGCTCGTACGAGGTCACTTGAGCACGGTACGACTGCCATTCGTCACGCTTGTTACGCAGCACGTAATCAAACACCTGTTCGCCAAGTGTTTCTGCCACAAGTTCTGAGCGTTCCATGACGTGTACCGCTTCCGCCAGTGACGACGGCAAAGGCTCATAGCCCAGCGAGCGTCGCTCTGTGGGGGAAAGCTCCCACACATCATCTTCGGCACCGGCTGCAAGCTCATAGCCTTCATCGATGCCCTTCAAACCTGCCGCAAGCATGACCGCAAAAGCAAGGTAGGGGTTCACTGCTGCATCAATAGCGCGGTATTCGATGCGACTCGACGGGCCCTTGCCGGGCTTGTGCACAGGCACGCGTACGAGGGCGGAGCGGTTGTTGTGCCCCCAGCACACGTAGGACGGAGCTTCGGCCCCTCCCCACAAGCGCTTGTACGAATTCACGTACTGATTGGTGATGGCGGTGATCTCTGGAGCGTGCTTCAGTAATCCCGCCATGAACTGACGCGCCACAGGGGAAAGCTGTAGTTCTGCGCCCGCCTCATAGAAAGCGTTACGGTCGCCTTCAAACAGGCTCATGTGCGTGTGCATGCCCGAACCGGGGGCATCCCCTAGCGGCTTCGGCATAAATGACGCGAACACTCCTTGCGCCATGGCGACTTCTTTGACCACCGCGCGGAACGTCATGATGTTGTCTGCCGTGGTTAAAGCGTCTGCGTAACGCAAGTCGATTTCGTTTTGTCCGGGCCCCGCTTCGTGATGGGAAAACTCAACGGAAATCCCCATCGCTTCTAACGTGGTGATGGCTTCCCGACGGAAGTTGTTTCCCGTGCCACGGGGAACATTGTCAAAGTAGCCAGCTCGGTCCACCGGCACTGGCGGCGTATCGGTGGACATGTCCTCGAAAAGATAGAACTCCACTTCAGGGTGGGTGTAGAACGTGAAGCCCTTTTCTGCCGCCCGGTCAAGTGCTTTTTTGAGAACATTGCGGGAGTCGGCCATCGCAGGTTCGCCGCTAGGCGACTTAATGTCACAGAACATGCGTGCGGCGCCTTGAGTGTCTCCACGCCACGGCAAGATTTGGAAGGTCGATGGATCAGGCACGGCGATCATGTCGGCTTCGAATGAGCGGGTAAGCCCCTCAATCGCACTGCCGTCGAAGCCAATGCCTTCCTCAAAGGCGTTTTCGAGCTCCGCGGGCGCGATAGCGACGGATTTGAGAGTGCCAAGAACGTCAGAAAACCACAGACGGATGAACCGTACATCGCGCTCTTCTACGCTTCGGAGCACATATTCCTGCTGCTTGTCCATACCCCCATCCTGCCCTACCTCGCGTGCGGAAGGAACGCCGGCACGGCGCATGGCCCGTATAGGCTCGTCTCATGGCACTTACGTTGGCACTCGCGCAGATCAACACCCGCGTGGGCGACATTGACGGAAATGAACGTCTGATCTTGGAATGGAGCGCGCGCGCCGCAGAAGCCGGTGCCGACGTGGTGGTGTTTCCCGAAATGACCACTACGGGATATCCGATCGAAGACCTCGCTTTACGGGCATCGTTCCAACGAGCAGCGGAAGCCTCGGTGCAACGCATCGCAGCCACACTCGCCGACGCCGGACACGAGCAACTGATGGTGATTCTAGGAACGCTCGGAGTGAACGAAGAAGGCTCTCCTGTCAATCAAGCGGTGGTGATCACCCACGGGGTCGTGAGCGCTCGGTACACCAAACACCATTTACCGAATTATGGGGTGTTCGATGAGCACCGCATCTTTGCCCCCGGTGACAGTCCCTGCGTCGTCACCCACGATGCCACTCGCATTGGCGTGGTGATATGCGAAGACATTTGGCAAGACGGTGGGCCGCTCACCCTGCTCGACGACCACGATGTGCAATTGCTGGTGGTGCTCAATGGTTCTCCCTTCGAAGAAGGTAAGGGGCACGTGCGACTCGAGCATGCACACACCCGCGCGACCGAAGTGCGTGCCCCCGTGGCATACGTGAACATGTGGGGCGGTCAAGACGATTTGGTGTTTGACGGTCAAAGTTTTGTGATCGGTGCGGACG
>WTKG01000137.1 GCA_011524475.1 Demequinaceae bacterium | reverse complement strand
AGCGCCATTGACGTGAAGGTCTGCGGCGTTGTCGCGGTCAGCGAGCTGTTGGGGGATGTAGGCGTTGTATTGCTCAATGAGGGCCTCGGCGCGGGCACTGAATGCTTCTCGGTCCTTAGCGGTCCACCAGTCGGTGAGCCGCCCGGTGCCGTCGTACTTACTTCCTTGGTCATCGAATCCGTGCCCAATTTCGTGACCGATCACGGAACCAATGGCCCCATAGTTCACGGCGTCGTCTACCTCGGGATCGAAAAACGGTGCCTGCAATATTGCGGCAGGGAACGCGATCTCGTTGGCAACCGGCAGGTAGTAGGCGTTCACCGTTTGTGGTGTCATCAGCCATTCGCTGCGATCTACCGGCTTACCAATTTTGGACCAGTCGTAGTCTTCGTGGAAACGGCTTGCGGCACGCACATTCTCGACCAGGGTGTTCGCGTCTGCCACGAGACCCGAGTAGTCGCGCCATGTGTCGGGGTAACCAATTTTGGGGGTGAACTGGCTGAGCTTTGCTAGCGCCTTCTCGCGGGTTTCTTCCCCCATCCACTCCAGCGTCCCGATGGATTCGCGGTATGCCTGCACCAGGTTCGCCACCAGGGTGTCCATGGCGTCCTTAGCGGCAGGAGGGAAGTGGCGTTCTACGTACACCTTGCCCACGGCTTCGCCCACCGCGTTTTCTACAAACTGCACCCCGCGTTTCCAGCGCGGACGTTGCTCGGGTTGTCCCGCCAACACCGTGCCGTAAAACTCAAAGTGTGCGTGCGAAATTTCTTCTGTGAGATACGGGGCCCGGGCACTCACCAGTTTCCACCTGGCCCACGCCTGCCATTCCTCCAGTGTGCGCGCATTGTCTCCGTGCCACACATCACCCAGAGCCGTGAAAAAACTTGGCTGCGCGGCAACCAGCAGGTCGTGGGCCTCCTGTGGCATGTGAATCGCTTCGGCCCAGGTGCGCCACGGGAACCCGGGAGCGTCTTTTTCTAGGTCCTCAAGGGTGGTGGGGTTGTAGGTCAGATCTGCTTCACGGGTTGTGACTACGTCCCAGTGATGTGCCGCGAGAGCGGTCTCCACCGCGAGGACACCTTCTCCGGTGAATCCCGCACCTGTGACATCTGCCACGAGCCCAGCCATGCGGTCCACATGCGCGGTGTACTTTGCGAGCGTGTCAGCGTGGGATTCTTCGCGGTAGTAGGACTCATCGGGAAGGCCCAACCCAGATTGGCCCAAGTGCACCACGTTACGGTCAGGGTCGTTAGGGTCCGCAAAGACGTAATAGCCCACCACCCCGCTCACGCCATCGCGTTGCAACGTGCCTACTACGCTTGCCAGTTCTTCTGGCGTCTGCGCGGAATCAATCGTGGCGAGGTCCGCGGCGAGTGGTGATGAGCCTGCGGCATTACATCCCTCTACATCCATGAAGGACGCGTACAGGGCTCCGATGAGACTGTCGCGGGGAGCCTCCTCGATAATCGCCCGCACGTTCAGTTCCGATTCGTCGCGCAGATGATGAAAGGCACCGTCGGCTGCTCTGTCGGAGGGAATCTCGTGGGTATCCAGCCACGGACCATTCACATAACGAAAAAAGTCGTGCGTGGGGTCCACATGGTCGGAGAAAGTTGAGGGATCAAGTCCGGAGCGAGTCATGGGAACACTGTAACCGCGCCACGCCTTGCCAGCGCCGCTGGCACAATAGATCTATGCGTATCCATATCGCCACTGACCATGCAGGATTCGAACTCAAAGAAGCTCTAAGCGCGCGACTACGCGCGGCTGGGCACGAGGTGACAGATCACGGCGCGCATGCCTACGACGCGGATGACGACTATGGCCCCTTCTGTTTTGCTGCCGGGGAAGCGGTAGTGGCAGATCCAGGAAGCCTGGGCATTGTGTTGGGAGGTTCAGGCAACGGGGAACAGATGGCGGCGAACAAAGTCGCAGGTGTGCGCGCAGCGCTGGCCTGGAGCGAAGAAACCGCTCGCCTTGCCCGTCAACACAACGACGCCAATGTGCTCTCCATCGGGGCACGCCTACACACCGAAGAAGAAGCCATCGCGATCGCAGAGGCATTTATCGCAGAGCCGTTTAGTAATGCAGAACGACACATGCGGCGTATTGCCCAGGTCGCTACCTACGAAGCGGGCGGCACTCCACTCTAGAGTCGCCACACACGGGTCTTGTAGGTGCCCACACGTGTGTTTAGAAATTCCACCACGTCATGGGTGCACGATCCGACGTAAACGCGCGGGCGAGCGTGGACAGTGCCCCGGGAGTGTGTTCCGTCACGGTAGGGGATGCCGCCAAAGAACCCTGCGCGCCTCCCAGATAGATAGCGGACAGGTCAGATATATCGAGAGAGATATCAGCGGAGCGTTGCGTCTGTGCGACGCTGCCACCCCCGCCCTGGGAAGTGAAGGTCCAGCGACCGGTGTTGCTGTCCACCATCGCGTCAGTGATCTCTAACACCAGCTCCGCGTCTGCGGAATAGCCGCGCCCTTGCAGAGCTGCCGGGAGATCCAGCAGGCGCAGCCAGATGTTGTCGTGCATGTGAGGCGAGACGGTACGCACATCTTTGAGGAGCCATAACAGCGGGTCGTCTGTCGCCACGGGTTGCGCCTTGACGGACGTGGTGAGGTCCATATCCACGAGCACCGACCACAGCCGATGCGCGGAGGTAGCGTCCAGGGCTATCGCGCCCAGGACTCCGACAGTCCCTGCGGGAAGGTTGCCCTTCCACTTCATGGTGCGGCGGAATTTTGCAAAGGCGCGAGGTTCACCGTCGCGTTCCACAATGACGATGCGCCAGGCTTCTGCCCCGTCACGATCGCTTTCCACATCTAAAAACCATGAATCCATTCCCGCACCTGCGGGTGGCTGGAGACTTCCGGGGCGGCTATCGGCTTCCAATACGCGTTCCACGAGGGAGGCGTGACGTTCGCGCTCCAGTCGTTCAATGCGCACGGTGAGGTCATCTGATCCCGGCATGGGGCGGAGGG
>WTKG01000056.1 GCA_011524475.1 Demequinaceae bacterium | reverse complement strand
GCCGGCTCCGGCTCTTTTAAATTGCGCGAGATATGTTTTTTGGCCGTAGCGAAACCCTGATGCGCGTTCTGCGTCCACAGCCACAGGGCCGTCCGCCGCGGCAAAGCGAGCGGCCACCTTTTTTAGTTGCGTGGGGGTGTCCACTATGGGAGGAATGCCGGAAGCCGGTTCACGCAAGAGCGGCAGGGTCGGGGAGGTGTCCGCGACGGAGTCGGGGACTTCGGCAGCGGTGTTCACGCGCGCGCGGGCCCGAGAGGGGTCACACCGTCAGGTAATGGTGGGATCCCAGCGAACGAGGCAAGCAATGTTTGCCATGCCTCTATGTGAGGAGCAATATCCGTAGACCCCGGGGACCAGGTAGCGCGCATCTCAACAGTGACAGACGTTCCACTCTGGTGTCCGGACCCGAAACCTTCGTTCACGACCTTGGTGACCGTGCCTCCCAGGTGGTGACAGTCTGTGGGAGCAAGAGCATCTTCGAGCCACGACCAAGCTACGTGTGCCCACAGGTCGTCGCGCGCCACTTCTGGCTCCACGATTGCCTTGGTGAGAGCAATGATCCGAGTGGTCCCACCCCATGCCGGGTGTTCTTCTGGGTCAAAGCCGACCACAATGCGCCCAGAGGCTACCTCCAGGCCCTCGCGTTCGGCATCTGCACTGATAGCTACAGCGAAGGGGGCCAGACGTGACGGTGCGGGAACTTCCTGGAGTGCTATGTGGGGGTGTGCGGGCGCGCGCGAGATACTGGCGAGAATCTGTTGAAACTCGCGAGGAGGAGAATCTGTTGGAGACGCCACACCTCGAGCCTAAGAGGGGTCATCGGCGTGCGTCGGTACGCCACGCGGTAGTCACGCCCTAGGCTGGTACTAAGACAAGCATCGGAGGATTTACGCATGGCGCAGGCAGATATCGGGGTTACTGGACTTTCAGTCATGGGTCGCAACCTCGCGCGGAACTTTGCACGCAATGGTTTCACGGTCGCTGTTCACAACCGATCGCCGCATCGTATGCACTCGCTTGTGGCCGACCACGGTGAAGAGGGCACCTTCCTTGGTCGGGAAGAACTTTCGCATTTTGTGGAATCCCTTTCCTCCCCTCGGGTAGTGGTGGTCATGGTGAAAGCAGGTGCCGCAACTGATGAGGTCATTGATGCCCTAGTGCCGCTGTTAGACGCAGGAGACATCGTCGTAGACGCGGGCAACGCCCACTACAGCGACACGGTTCGCCGACAAGGAACTCTCGAAACTCACGGAATACATTTTGTCGGCATGGGAGTGTCTGGAGGCGAAGAAGGAGCACTCACAGGCCCTTCGATGATGGTCGGCGGGTCTGCTGAAGCATACGCGCGCATAGCTCCCATGGTGGAGGCTATCGCCGCGCAGGTGAACGGGAAGGCCTGCGCCGCCCATGTAGGGCCGGATGGCGCTGGGCACTTTGTAAAGATGGTCCATAACGGCATCGAGTACGCCGATATGCAGCTGATTGCAGAGGCATACAACATTCTTCGCGAGGGACTTCATCTCACTCCGGCAGAAATCGGGGACATCTTTGCGGAGTGGAATGAAGGTGAATTAGAGAGTTTCCTTATTGATACGACTGCCCAGGTGCTGCGACACGTGGATGCGCGCACAGGCAAGCCTTTTGTCGATGTCGTCGTGGATGAGGCAGGGCAAAAGGGAACGGGCCGTTGGACAGTGCAAAGCGCGCTTGACTTAGGAGTCCCGATCACGGGCATTGCCGAAGCAACCTTTGCGCGAGCCGTCTCCAGTGGTCGTGCCCAACGCGCGAGTGCCCAGCAAACGTTAGAAAACAATGCCGGAGAGTTTGTGATCCACGATCGAGATGGCTTCATCGAGGACGTGCGACTTGCGCTTTACGGCTCGAAAATCGTTGCGTACGCCCAGGGCTTTGACCACATTCAGGCCGCCTCTCAAGAATTTGGCTGGGACATTAACCGCGGGGATGTTGCGCGAATCTGGCGGGGAGGATGCATCATTCGGGCGCAATTCCTTGATCGTATTACGGAAGCCTATGAGCGCAATGACGCCCTTCCCACCTTGATGGTGGACTCTTTCTTCGCGGATGCTTTGGGAGCCACTGTTTCCGCCTGGCGTCGCACTGTCTCGCAAGCGGCACTGGCGGGAGTGCCGATTCCAGTGTTTGGCGCGTCTCTCAGTTATTACGACGCTTTGCTTCAAGAACGGTTGCCCGCGGCGCTCATTCAGGCGCAACGGGACTTCTTCGGTGCGCACACGTACCGTCGCGTCGACGCGGAAGGCTCTTTTCACACATTGTGGTCCACGGACCGGAGCGAGGTCGAGGCGTAGACCAGGCCTTAGGCTGGCGACTGACCTTTTCGACGCCGTCGGCACCGCAGAAGGCGTCGTCTAGCCGGTGGGTGCAGCAACCCAACGAGTCATAGTGAAACCGTCTGCGCTAAGAGTATGTGCGGCCATAAAGGTATCCGGCACATGGATTCCTAGAGGGGCTGCCGGGCCGCCTGGCAGCGGGCTGGTGGTGAGACATATGTCGGAGACTTTTCTCGCGTCAATAAAGGCGTGCGCCACAGTGGGGCCTCCCTCCACAAGTATGCGAGTGAGGCCTTTGGCGGTAAGCGCAGTGATAGCTGCTGCTGGCGAGAAGGTGTCGTGGCCCGCGAGGAGAACGCGTTCGTCCCATAGAGCAGGCAGAGACAAGGACGGAAGAAATTCTTGTGTAGTCAAAACCCATGTTCTGGTTCTGTCCAGGCCAGGAGGAAGCGTGCCCGTGCGGGTCACAATTGCGAGATCGGGCTCTGGTGTGGCTCCGCGATGTTCCCGTGAGGCGATGAGTGATTCCGATAGAGAGATATCTCCGTAGCGTTCGCTCTGTGCGGTGGAAGCTCCGACAATAACGACGTCCGCTTGAGCGCGTAGAGTGCGCAAAACACGCACATCAGCGGGTGAATTTAAGGATCGTGAAGAGCCATCCGGGCCCGCAACTTTACCGTCGTGGGATACGA
>WTKG01000119.1 GCA_011524475.1 Demequinaceae bacterium | reverse complement strand
GGTCGCACCCTCAGCATCGCGGTACTTATTGCGGCAGCGCTGTTTTGGCTGGTGACGTTTCTCGCGTGGAGAGGCAACGGCCAGAACGGAGAATCTGACCTCCTTCTGATTCAGGCGGCAGACAACGTTTTCGACGGAGATTCTGTTGTGTGGCTTACTGCTCTTGCTGCGGGAGGGATTGTGCTAGCCGCAGCGGCGGCAGTATTTCGACGTTTCACGGAGCTTGCTGCGGTGTTGGCCGCAGACGGATTCTTGCCTCGCCAACTTCAGACGTCTGACGACCGAGCGGTCTTTACCAACGGCGTGCTGATTGTTGGAGCGGCGGCAGCGGTGGCACTTGCGCTTTCCGGCGCGTCCTTGAGTGTGCTGGTTCATGTCTATATCGTGGGCGTCTTCACTACGGTGCTGTTGTCTCAGATATCGATGGTTATTCATTTCACCCGGCGCCTGAAACTCGCAGTTTCCCCTCGGGAACGGGTGCGGGTGCACCTCATGCGGGCGCTGCATGTGTGCGCAGTGCTCGTGGCTGCCAGCGTGTGGACCGTGGTGTTGGTGTTCAATGTGGCTGCCGGTGCCTGGGCCGCGGTTGTGGTGATTGTGGCTCTGGTGTTCCTCATGTGGGGAATTCGCCGTCACTACGACAAAGTTCAAACAGACGTGAGTCTTGTGGACGGTGACAAATCAGGGACATTGCCAAGTGCCACACACGGCATTGTGTTAGTAGCTCAGCTTCACCGACCAGCGATGCGCACAATTGCGTACGCGCGGGCAATGCGCCATGACTCTCTTACCGCGGTGGGGGTAGCCGTAGACGCACAAGCCGCCAAGGATCTACAGCGACAATGGGCCCAGGCGACAGTGGGCTTGCGGCTGACCATCCTTGATTCGCCCTATCGAAACTTTGTGGGACCTGTACTGAGTTACATCAAAGCGGTGCGGAGAGCCAGTCCGCGCGAAGCAGTCGTGGTGTATGTGCCCGAATATGTGGTGTATCGCTGGTGGGAACGTTTCTTGCACAACCGTTCCGGAGCACGATTGCGGGCAAAACTCCAACAGATTCCTGGAGTGGTGGTCACGGCGGTTCCGTGGCATTTGCATTCCGTGAGTGGCAATGCCCATCGAGGTCGTTGATGCGTCTCACGTTAGAGGTGAGCACAGTTGCACACGGCGGTGTGTGCGTGGCCCGACATGAAGGTCGTGTTGTTTTTGTGCGGCACGCTTTGCCGGGCGAAAAAATAGTCGCGGAGATTGCGGAACCCAACCCCGACGCCAGGCTATGGAGAGCAGAAGCGATCGATATTCTCGAAGCATCGCCTGAGCGGGTCCGTACCCCCTGGCCAGATGCGGGGCCAGGAGGGGTAGGTGGTGGCGAACTCGGGCATGTCCGGCATGCCTGGCAACGGGAATGGAAGCGTCGCGTCATCACGGAATCTTTTGCGCGATTTGCCGACTACACCTTTGAAGGGCAGGTTGCGAGTGTTCCCGGTGATGACGACCGGGCAGGAGTGCGATATCGCACCAGAGTGCGCGCCACCGCAACCCCTCAAGGTTCTGCAGGGATGCATCGATATCGCAGTCATGAGGTACTGCCCCTGACGTCCATGCCTCTTGCGGGAGAAAATCTAGAAAAAGAATTACTGAAGGGCGCTTTCCCTCCACATTCCACCATTGCCATGGCGGGATCCGAGGACGGAGCGATACGGATTCAGGTCAATGGAACTCCTTGGCGCGCAGGCCGCCCGGATCGACGAGATAACGCTCCGCGCACGATCACGGAACAGGTCACACATAAGGGCCATCTCTACCGTTACCGCGTAGGAGTGGAGGCGTTCTGGCAGGTGCACCGTGGTGCGCCAGAAGTATTGGTGTCAGAAGTGTTCCGGCGGGTGGAGGGAGCCCAGCGGGTACTCGATTTGTATGCCGGTGTGGGTTTATTTTCTGTCCCCTTAGCGGCTCACGGGATTCAGGTCACGAGCGTGGAATCTGCCCCGACCGCCATCCGGTATGCACGCCGCAATCTTCATGACCATCCCCACGCAACTGTGATTCATCACGATGTTCGTGATTTTCTGCGGACGTCTACCCCGAAAGCAGATGTTGCCATCGTGGATCCGCCGCGTTCCGGGGCAGGGGCCGCCACGCTAGAAGCGCTGGTGGCATGTGGAATTCCGGCCATCGTGTACGTGGCCTGCGACCCGGTGGCGCTTGCACGGGATGCCCGTACTCTTGCCCGCCATGGGTATGCCATGAACGATGTGAAGGCCTGGGACATGTTCCCTATGACCCATCACGTGGAGACCATCGCGACGTTTACCCGGGAGGCATCCGTCTAGAGGCGGAGTCAGCCCCGATAGGATCAAGGTCGACTTACACGGAGGTATGGTGACTTCACATTCTCGCAACGCCGCATCAACGCTTGTGGTGGGTACGGACGAATATCAAATTTTCCGCCTAGGGGCGGTTCCAGGACTCGAAAAATTGCCGTACAGCCTCAAAATTTTGGCAGAGGCGTTGTTGCGCACTGCTGATGGCGTGAATATCACTGATGCGCATATAGACGCGTTGGCACAGTGGGACCCCACCGCGGCGCCCGCGACGGAAATTCAGTTCACGCCGGCACGGGTGGTAATGCAAGATTTCACGGGCGTCCCATGTGTGGTGGATTTGGCGACCATGAGGGAAGCTGTTGCGGAACTGGGCGGCGATCCTGCACTTATTAATCCGCTTGCTCCGGCAGAACTCGTCATTGACCACTCCGTAGTGATTGATGTGTTCGGCACCCATGACGCATTGGCCCGCAACACAGCCTTGGAGTATGAACGTAACCGTGAGCGGTATCAGTTCCTCCGATGGGGTCAAGGGGCATTTCGTAACTTTAAAGTTGTGCCCCCTGGCACTGGAATCGTGCATCAGGTGAACCTGGAATACCTCGCGAGAGGAGTGATGACTAAATCTGTTGATGGCGTCACTCAGGCGTATCCAGATTCATGCGTAGGTACCGACTCCCACAC
>WTKG01000185.1 GCA_011524475.1 Demequinaceae bacterium | reverse complement strand
CGCATGGGGTTAAATACGCTGAAATGGGAATTAGAAGACCTGTCTTTTCGCACCCTTTATCCACGCATCTATGAGCAAATTGTGGATGTAGTGGCGGAACGTGCTCCGCAGCGAGAAAAAGTAGTCGCTCAGATGAGTGAGGACATTACGGAAGCGCTTGCGGACACGCACGTGTCTGCTCAGATCACCGGTCGTCCGAAGCACTACTACTCCGTGTATCAAAAAATGATTGTCCGAGGGCGTGACCTCACAGATATTTATGACCTCGTGGGAGTACGTATTCTCGTGGATTCTGTGCGTGACTGTTATGCGGCACTGGGGGCCATGCACGCGCGTTTCACCCCGGTACCGGGGCGCTTCAAGGACTACATTGCCACCCCCAAATTCAACCTCTACCAGTCCTTGCACACCACTGTGGTGGGGCCGACGGGCAAGCCGGTGGAACTGCAGATACGCACGCACGACATGCATCGCCGTGCCGAATATGGACTTGCCGCACATTGGCGTTACAAAGAGAGCAATCCTGCTGGGGCCGATCCACACAGTGGCGAGTTGGGCTGGCTGCGGCAAATCGCTGACTGGCAACAAGAGACCGCAGACCCCAGCGACTTCCTGGAGGCGCTTCGCGGGGAAATTGGCCGTTCCGAAGTGTATGTGTTCACGCCGCTGGGGCATCTTCATGCGCTACCCGTGGGAGCAACACCGATTGATTTTGCGTATGCGGTACACACCGAAGTGGGGCACAAAACCATAGGCGCACGGGTCAATGGCCGTTTAGTGCCGCTTAATTCCAAACTCGACAATGGGGATACCGTCGAGGTGCTCACATCCTCTGAGGAGTCCGCTGGCCCGAACAGAGACTGGCTCGAATTCGCGGAATCTGCCCGGGCGCGCAACAAAATCCGTCACTGGTTTACAAGGGAGCGCCGCGAAGAGTCCATTGACGCTGGCCGCGACATGCTTGCGAAGGCTATCCGTCGGGAGCATTTGCCTATTCAGCGCCTCATGACCAAACAGTCACTTACTGCGATAGCCGCGGACTTTCACTATGACGGTATTGAGGCTTTATATGCAGCAATAGGGGAACGCAAGGAACAACCGGGTGATGTGGTTGCTCGCATGGTTGCCGCGGTGGGGGGAGCAGAAGGGGCAGACGAAGATGTCACCGAGATCACTCGCCCGGGAGCCAGGCGGCTGACCACTCGCCGCAAAGGCGACCTTGGCATTACCGTGCACGGTCTTTCCGATGTGCAACTCAAACTTGCGAAATGCTGTTCACCGGTGCCGGGTGACGGGATTTCTGGTTATGTCACTCGAGGGTCTGGGGTGAGTGTGCATCGTCACGATTGCGACAACCTCGCGGCACTCGCCGTCGATAAAGAAAGAATCGTGGACGTGGCATGGACAGGTAAATCTACGGCGCTGTTTACAGTCCAAATAGAGGTGGAGGCGCTTGATCGGGCCAGACTGCTTACGGATGTGGCTCAGGTCCTGAGCGATCATCACCTCAATATTATTTCTGCAAACGTCGCAACGAGCCGAGAACGGGTAGCAATATCCACCTTTAGTTTTGAGATGGCAGACACCTCACATTTGGGTGCGGTGTTGAGTGCCGTCCGTAAGGTGGAGGGAGTCTACGAGGCTAGGCGTATTACTGGGGCAAAGTCTTCTTCATAGCGATCCAGGTGGAAACTACCCGTGCTGCTCCAGATCCACGCAGATCTATCTGAGCCACCATCTCGTCGATTCGGTCAGCACAGACGGCTCCTTCCTTAATTGCGCGGGACACGTGAGGCGCCACGTCCTCCACACCAGACCACCGCAAGGCATCGGTTGCACATCTTTCGACTGAGGCAATGCGTATTCCGCAAGCCTCTACAGCTGGTTCGGATGCTGCTGCACCTGAATGAAAAATAGTCACAAAACCGCGCGGGCCGGCGCCTGGTTTAAATCGATGTAATCCTCTGGAGCCCACCACGTCCACGCGGGTAGGGACGGGTGCGTTCCCGTGCACCCACAATCCCGCCCTTCCGCTCAGGACGACATGCTTCGGCACCGCTAAGGAAAGAGCAAGCGCGCGGTCGTCACGAGACTCAGGAATATCGGCAGGTCGAGCGTAAGGACCCGCGACTGGCACCAGCACTCCTTCTCGAATCAAGCGCTCAAAGCCAGCTAGTCCGATCGTTGACCGCGAGAACAAAGGCATGGAGCCACTGTGACGGTTGTGGCGCTTTCGTACTACAGCAGGCGCGAAAAGTGTGGAGAATCTTTCTTTACGATCCAGCGATTTGGCTCAACCACGCTTTACGAGCCTCGAGGGCCTCAGACAACTCTGTGACTTTACGTGAATCTCCTGATTCACGCGCGGCTGCGATATCGCGTTCAAGAGAGGCAATCGAGTCTGCTAATTGGGCTTGGGCCCCGGATACTCGGGCTTCTAACTCAGGATTGCGCTGTGTCCACTGGGCATCTTCCGCTTCTCGTATGGCGGTTTCTACCGCAGTAATACGCGCGTTGAGACCTTTCACGTCACCCCGTGGAACTTTCCCTGCTGCTTCGAATCGATCTTGTGCGCTGCGAAGGATCCGTTTGCTCTTATTGATATCGGTAATGGGCAGAGCTTTTTCGGCAGCTTCGACAGCGGCAATTTTCGCGGGAAGGTTATCTGCGTACGTGGCCTCCAGGGCCGATGCGGCTTCTCGTTTACTTGTAAAAAAGGCTTCCTGGGCTTCGCTGAAGCGTTTCCACATCTTGTCGTCTGCACTGCGTCTTCCGCGGCCAGCTTTTTTCCACTGTCCCATCAGTGAACTGAACTCGCGCGCTGTTGCATCCCAGTCGGTCGAGGAACGTAAAGCCTCTGCTCGCTCCACTAGTTTTTGTTTTGCTTTGGCAACCGCCTCACTGGTTTTGTCGAGTTCGGCAAAGTGCGACTTACGCGCGCGTTCAAAAGTAGAGCGTGCGGCAGAGAAGCGTTTCCACAACTTTTTTTCTTGATCTTTGGGGAGGCGGTGACCGCTCTTTTG
>WTKG01000125.1 GCA_011524475.1 Demequinaceae bacterium | reverse complement strand
CCATGGCACTGACCATGCCGCCGGACGACGTACAAGCACTCCAGCGTACGCTGGCTGCGTGAGCGCTCTACCGCTCGCCGTGTGAGCGCTCTACCGCTCGCGTGCCGCGTGAGCGCACTCTTGAGCCACCATCGAACTCACTCCAGCAGAGCCGGCTCACGTCTTCCCTCGAGTCCTCAGAGCAAGCAAATCCGTGAGGCACGATCCCCCGACTACCACTTCCCAAGGCGCCATTCGCGCCAATGAAGTATGTGTCACGCCCAACTGCCACTCGTGGTTCCTCGGACGCTTAGTGCGCCGGGATAAACCGGCAGAAAGGAAAGGATGAGAGAGCCTTACATCGAAGGATTAGCGACCCACGATGACCCCGAGTCATGCATTGACGTCCGTGAGGACGGCGGTGAAGCGTTGACAGGGGCACGCATGGGCAGGGTATCGAGCCGCGAAATCAGAGGCTTCGGGACGCCGACGCTGTTAAGCGAAGCGGAAGGCAACACGTGCGACACCGATAGCGCGAGGTGTCGCACGGTCCCGCGCGGTCGGAGACCCCTGGCACGTGCGGAACCTTTCTGTACGAGAACCGGGAGATCCTCGGAGCGCCCACCAAAGTATGGCGTGGCGGGCCGCATCGGGAAGGCTGAGGCCGCAATCCGATGACGCACGCTCCGAGGAAGTCGGACAGCTCCGTAGTACCGATGAAGCCACCGAACAAAGCCGGAACTCCGGCTGCGGAGGTGATGGAGGGAAGGGGGCTGACCAAGGGCAACATGGCCAAGCAAAACACGCCCCGGACGCAGAGCCGGATTCGTCGCGTGCCCAATGCGCTGGACCGTGTGCGCCAAGCAGCAAGAAGAGACAGGAAAGCGAGGTTCACAGCGCTCATGCACCATATCACCATTGATCTCCTCCGGTGGGCGTTCCATGCGTTACGACGTAATGCCGCAGCAGGAGTGGACGGTGTGACCTGGCAGCAGTATGCGTGCACCATGGAGGACAACCTCCAGGACCTGCACGCGCGACTGCATCGCGGAGCGTACCGGGCGAAACCCGTTCGGAGGGCATACATACCAAAGGCGGACGGGCGGCCAAGGTCGCTCGGCATCGCATCGCTGGAGGACAAGATTGTCCAGCGTGCGGTCGTCGGGGTCCTCAATGCCATCTATGAGCAGGAATTCCTCGGTTTCTCGTACGGATTTCGACCAGGGCGCAGTCAGCATCATGCGCTGGATGCACTCGCGGTTGGGATTGTGCGGAAGAAAGTGAACTGGGTGCTCGACGCCGACATCCGCGGCTACTTCGACGCCATCGAGCCGGGATGGTTGGTCAGGTTCCTCGAGCACCGGATTGGAGACCGTCGGCTTCTGCGACTCATCCAGAAATGGCTGAGGGCAGGCGTCATGGAGGACGGAGCGTGGAAGGCGAGTGAGATGGGAACACCACAAGGAGCGACGGTCTCGCCACTCCTTGCGAATATCTATCTGCACTACGTCTTCGACCTGTGGGCCCACCAGTGGCGGAAGCGACATGCTCGCGGTGATGTCATCGTGATCAGATACGCCGACGACTTCGTGGTTGGGTTCCAGCATCGTAGAGACGCGGAGCGGTTTCGGCGAGAACTAGAGAGTCGTCTCGGCAGATTCTCGTTGAAACTGCATCCCGACAAGACTCGCCTCATTCGGTTCGGACGCTTTGCAGCCAAGAGCCGGCAGGAGAGAGGCGTCGGGAAGCCTGAGACCTTCTGTTTCCTGGGGTTGCGGCATATCTGTGGCAAGACCAGGCGTGGGCGGTTTCTCCTGATCCGCCGCACGATGCGCAGCAGGCTGCGGGCAAAGCTCAAGCACGTCAAGGCCGAGCTGATGCGTCGCAGACATACGCCCGTACCAGTACAAGGGCGGTGGGTTCGCAGCGTGGTGCAAGGCTACGCCAACTACCATGCGGTTCCCACCAACATCGACGCAGTGGACGAATTTCGCACCCAGGTCATACGCCACTGGTACCGCGCTCTACGGCGTCGGAGCCAGCGAACTCGTGTGACCTGGTCGCGAATGAATCGTCTGGCGCGGAGGTGGGTGCCATCGGTCCGAATCCAGCATCCCTGGCCGGAACAGCGGTTTGACGCCAAGACCCAAGGTAGGAGCCCAGTGCGCTAGCAGCGCACGCTGGGATCTGTGCGGGGGGCGGCCCGACCCCATCGAGCTAAGGGCCGTTTCTACCGCGACCGTTTTCCTTGGTTGCCGTCCGTTCACGTGTTCCGGCTTACACATTTCCGCGAAACCGGGCCCCAAAGTGGTAATTCAACTTTTTTCGAGGCTGGAAAGTCCCGTTTTCGGGTCCTCGCAGGCAGGTTCACGGATGATCGTCAGGGCCACGGATCAGGCGCCTAACGGCACTCGATAAGCCGGATTATCGGCTCTTAGAGGTCTGCGCTGGAACGACTTGGGCCCCAAAGTGGCTGACACTTGCGCGACCGGCAAGACGGCTACACACAGTTGGCATGACCGACATCATCGCAATGCCACCACTGGCCAAGGACCGACACAATCGGCACTTTGCCCCGCATCCCGAGGCGGTCGCATGGCAACCAGAGTCCATGAACTGGGGCAAACCTGTCGCGGGTGTGTAACCGTGTTGGCCGTCCCTAAGGGCTTTGACCGCGGCTTCCACGATTGTTTCGGGTGTCGGAAAGTCCGGCTGGCCAATGCCTAGGTTGATCACGTCCATGCCCTGAGCAGCCAATGTTCCTGCCCGTGCAAGCACGGCAAATGCGTTTTCTTCGCCTATGCGGTCAAACCCGGAAATAGTTTGCATCAATAATCACCCTGTCCTCAACCTTGTCCGGCGGACTGTCTCAGGTTTGAGCAATAATGCCAAGACGTGCATCAGTCAGACGCTCTCGGGAAACAACTGAGCGGCCGAGCTGCACCTGTCCGGGCCGAGATATTGCTCCAACGGATAAGCATCGAGCCCATAGTAGGTGTAGCGCCCCTTTATCTTGCGATTGATCAGCCCTGCGTCACGAAGAGGTCGCAGATGATGGT
>WTKG01000198.1 GCA_011524475.1 Demequinaceae bacterium | reverse complement strand
ATACGGGATGTCCCGCGACATGAATCGTGAGAAGTAGATCCCCGGGGGGCCCTCCGTTGGGGCTGGCCTGGCCTTTTCCGCGCAGCCGGATTTTCTGGCCGTCTTTTACTCCGGCCGGAAGCCGGGTGGTGATTCTGCGCCCTCCTACTTTGAGAGTGATCGTTGAACCTTGAGCGGCTTCCCGGAAAGAGACTTCTGCGGCTGCAGCAAGGTCAGCTCCAGGCCGTGGCCCCATCCCGAATCCGCCACCGAACATTTGCCCCAAGATGTCTTCAAAGCCTTGCGCGTTTCCTGCTCCCCCGAACATTCCACTGAAGGCATCCTGCGGTCCCCCGGAACCGGTGTGGCCACCAGAACCACCACGGAAGCGAGCACCTCCACCCATGGCACGGATTTGGTCGTATTGCTGGCGTTCTTGTGCATTCGAGAGCACAGCGTATGCTTCGCCAACCTCTTTGAAACGCTCTTCAGCTTTGGTGTCTCCGGGGTTTGCGTCCGGGTGTAATTCGCGCGCGAGTTTTCGGTATGCCTTCTTGATGGCGTCGTCCGAAGCATCTTTCGAAACACCCAAGGTGGCGTAGAAGTCTTTGTTGAACCAGTCTTGACTTGGCATGGCCCTCTCTTCTGCGGTGTTTCGCGTGTTATTCCGGTTGAGCGACGATTACCCGGGCTGGCCTTATGACCCGTGCGCCCAATCGGTGCCCAGGTTGCGCCACCTGCGTCACGGTGGCTTCAGTGACGTCTTGGCTGGCGGTGGTTGCTAGGGCCTCGTGAATTTCTGGGTCGAACGCTTCGTCAAGTGCGCCGAATGATTCCCATCCAAACGTGGCAAGGGAAGCTTCGAGCTTCTCCGCGATGGAGCCAAAGGGGCCGTCGAGGTCGCCGTGTTCGCGTGCTGCGTGAATATCGTCCAGTACCCCTAACAAAGATTCGATAACGCTTGCCTGGGCGATAGCCGCTACCTGCTCCCGATCGCGATCCACGCGTTTGCGGTAGTTCACATATTCGGCTTGCACTCGCTGAAGGTCACTCAAGTGCTCTGCAGCTTGTGCGTGAGCAGCCTCTAGGGCATCAACTTGTGAGTCTTGTGGATCTTGGGGGATTTCCTCGGGCACGGCTTCTTGTCCTTGCGCCTCAAAGATCTCGTGGAGGCCGTCAGTTCCGTCGCTGTCGGCCGGCACCTTCTCTTCGTCGCCAGCGGTGGGGCGGTGTGTCACGTTTCCTCCGGGAGTAGGGAGGCACCGGCAGGAATGAAGGCCTGCCGGTGCGTCCAGTTACTTGGTGTCGTCTTCGTCGTCAACGATTTCAGCGTCGACAACGTCATCATCGGATTCAGGCGAAGCGGACTCGTCCTGGGGGGCGCCCGCGGCATCTGCCTGCGCTTGCGCGCTCAACGCTTCCCCAATTTTCTGCGCCTTCTCCACGAGGGCGTCATGCTTTGCCTTTAACGCGTCCGTGTCCTCTCCTTCGAGTGCGGTTTTTACTTCCGCAATTGCTTGCTTCACGTCATCCGCTACCTCGGCTGGGAGTTTGTCTTCGTTGTCCTTGATGATTTTCTCGGTTTGGTACGCGAACTGTTCGGCGTTGTTGCGCGTCTCCGCATCTTCGCGACGCTTGGCGTCTTCCGCGGCATGTTCCTCCGCGTCTTTCACCATCCGGTCAATGTCATCTTTAGACAGACCCGATCCGCCGGTCACGGTGATGGACTGCTCTTTGCCGGTGCCCTTGTCCTTTGCCGTGACATGGACGATTCCGTTTGCGTCGATATCGAATGTGACCTCGATTTGCGGCACGCCGCGAGGCGCAGGCGCAATACCATCCAGGTTGAAAGTGCCCAAGGGTTTGTTATCTGAGGCAAGAGGTCGCTCCCCCTGGAATACCTGAATCAGCACGCTGGGCTGGTTGTCGTCCGCGGTGGAGAAAATCTCCGTCGATTTGGTGGGGATAGCCGTGTTGCGTTCGATCAGCTTTGTCATCACCCCGCCCTTGGTTTCGATACCAAGGCTGAGCGGTGTGACGTCAATGAGAAGCACGTCCTTACGGTCACCCTTGATGACGCCAGCCTGCAATGCTGCACCGACTGCCACGACCTCGTCTGGGTTTACGCCCTTGTTGGGTTCCCTTCCACCCGTGAGGCTCGTGACAAGTTCAGTGACCGCCGGCATACGTGTGGAACCGCCCACAAGCACTACGTGGTCAATTTCGCTCAACTGCACTCCGGCATCTTTAATCACTTGCTCGAAGGGGGCCTTGGTGCGATCGAGGAGATCCTCGGTCATCTGCTCGAACTGCGCCCGCGTGAGCTTGCTGTCCAAGTGAACGGGGCCGTTTTCCCCGATAGAGACGTATTGCAAGGAGATGTTCGTGGACTGCGCGGAGCTAAGCTCCTTCTTCGCCTGTTCCGCAGCTTCCCGCAGGCGCTGCATGGCGGCCTTGTCCTTTGACAAGTCCACTCCCTCGGCGTTTTTTACCTCTTTGACGAGGTGGTCCACCACGCGTTGGTCCCAGTCGTCTCCACCGAGGCGGTTGTCTCCAGCAGTAGCGCGCACCTGGATCGTGGCGAAGCCGTCTTCGTCTTTCGCCACCTCAAGAAGCGACACGTCGAACGTTCCGCCGCCCAGGTCAAAGACCAAGATGAGCTCGTCTTCCTTGCCTTTGTCGAGACCATAGGCGAGCGCTGCTGATGTGGGCTCGTTGATGATGCGCAGTACGTTCAATCCCGCGATTTCCCCGGCGTCTTTGGTGGCCTGCCGCTCGGCATCGTTGAAGTAGGCCGGGACGGTAATAACGGCGTCGGTCACGCTTTCACCCAAGTAGTCTTCCGCGTCGCGCTTCAACTTGCCCAGCACGCGTGCCGAAATCTCTTGTGCCGTGTACTTCTTGTCGTCGATCTCTTGCGACCACCCGGTTCCCATGTGGCGCTTGACCGAGGCGATCGTGCGGTCCACATTGGTGACGGCTTGTCGCTTGGCGATTTCTCCGACCAGAACCTCTCCGGTCTTAGAGAAGGCAACAACTGAGGGAGTGGTGCGAGCGCC
>WTKG01000103.1 GCA_011524475.1 Demequinaceae bacterium | reverse complement strand
CAGTGCTGACAATTGCTGTTCCTACTCGTGACGTAGCCGCTAACCTCCGCGGTAGCGAAGGAGTGCGCACTGTTGTCTGGGATTGTTCAGACGGTTCGGAGCCTCCGGCACGTGAACGTGACGCAATTGACATGGTGTGTGTGCCGCACATGTCTGGCGGGCGTGGGTTGTACGAACGCATAGGTGCGCTGCCGAACGTGCGGTTGATTCAGATTCCTTCCGCGGGTTTTGAGCATGCACTTCCTTTTATCCCGGAAGGCGTGGCGCTTGCCAATGGCAGGGGACTCCAAGACTCGCGGGTTGCGGAGTTTGCCGTGGCACTGGCGATCATGTCCCGCCGGCTGATGCCGCAATTTGCAGATGCTCAAGCGCGAGGAGCGTGGGAGCCCGAGTATTCGCGTGGACAACTTGCTGATTCGCGCGCGCTTATTCTCGGGTTTGGCAGTATTGGCGCGGCACTTGCCGAGCGCTTGCGTGCAATGGAAGTGCATGTCGAAGGAGTGGGTCGGACCGCTCGCACGGCGCCAGACGGAACTGTGGTGCATGCGAGTGAGGATCTTGCCTCCGTGCTGCCTGAGTGCGACATTCTGTTTGTGGTGACTCCTCTGAATGATGAAACCCACGGCTTGGTAGGTCGGCGGATGCTTTCTCGATTGCCAGACGGAGCATTAGTGGTGAACGTAGGCCGTGGCCCGGTGGTGGATACCGAAGCCCTCATGGCGGAGTGCGCTTCCGGCAGACTGCATGCCGCATTAGACGTTATTGACGGCGAACCACTTCCCGAGGGACATCCGGCATTTTCTACGCCCCACATGATTATTACTCCTCATGTCGCGGGCTTCACTCCGCTTACAGACTCCAGATATACGGACTTAATCCGTGAGCAGGCGCTTACCCTACAGGCAGGAGGAAGAGGGATAAATATTGTGGCGGTGGGCCCTCACGAACTCTCCACAGCTTAGGAAGCGTCCCGGTACTTCATCCATGCGCGCACTATTGCCTGGAGTTCTTCGCTGCGTTCTTCGGCCTCAGATACCGACTCTGCTGTGAACGTTCGTCCCTCCGCGCCGTCCCCCTTCAGATGAGGAAAGTCACCTGGGATCAGTGCGCCCTTATGGAACATGAGAGTGGCGCGGGCCTTGGCACGGGGAAAGAAACTGGCGATATTTCCCTTGTACGTGAAGGTGGGGGCCTGCCATTTGATCGTCTCGCCCACATCCGGGCTAGTGGCAAGGATGATGTCACGCATTTTTTGCACAACCTCTTTCATGGGGTTGTCATATGCAGCCATCCAGTCGTCTACTTCTTTAGCGCTCATACGCCCTACCGTACGACGGGTGCCCTTGTTCCGCTAGGCCGAGAACAGAATCCTCTCTGGCGGTGGACGCGCTGGTGTTGTGGCGGCACAGGCCTGGCTAAGTTCCCGACCGCCGTTTATATGCAGCCAGCGTGATCTCTCGCTCCATTGCATGGTCCACGATCGGCTGGGCGTATCCGGGAGTATCTATTTCTGGCACCCAGCGTTCAATGTACGAGCGATCGGGATCGAATTTTTCTGCTTGACGAGTGGGGTTAAAGATTCGAAAAAACGGTGCGGCATCCCTGCCCGTGCCTGCCACCCATTGCCAGTTCAACTGGTTTTGTGCGTGGTCATAGTCGAGAAGTTTTTCTCGAAAAAAATCTGCCCCTACCTGCCAGGGGACACGAAGGTCTTTCACCAAAAAACTGGCCACCACCATGCGTACCCGGTTATGCATCACGCCGGTTGCCTGGAGTTCGCGCATTCCTGCGTCCACGAGGGGGAACCCGGTGTGTCCACTTTTCCATGCGGTGAAGGCTTCTTCTGACGAGTCGGACCAGGCGTCTTCGGGAAGGACGTCGGTGAGGCTTTCGCGTTGTGCGCGCGGATGGCGCCACAACACATCGGCGTGGAAGTCGCGCCACGCGATCTGGGACTCAAATATTCGGGCATGTGTAGAGGAGTGCCTGCTTGTGTGTGACAACACTGTGCGGGGGTGAATTTCTCCGTGAGCAAGCGCAATAGAAAGACGCGAGGTTGCGTCCATGGCGGGAAGGTCACGGGTCTCTGCGTAACGATTCAGAGGCGAATTCTCCCCGTCCTCGCCGATGAATTCCTCTAACGCCCGCAGGGCTGCTTCTTCACCAAAGCGTGGAGGAAATCCCAAAGGGTCGCGGGTGTCACCGTATGCGGCCTGCTGGTCGAGATTCACATCGGAGGCGAGGGGTTGCAGGCTGAGGCCGTCAGCTCCCACGGCAGGAGCCCGCCATCCATGTGCACGCCACGCGCGTGAAAACGGAGTGAAAACTTTGTATTCACTTCCGTCTGCCTTGGTCACGCGACCCGGGGCAACGGCGTAGGGAGAGCCGATCAGCTTCAGTTCCCGGCCATCTGCCGCAAGCGCTTCCCGCACCGCCTCTTGGGTGCGCATACCGACAGGCGAATATTCCTGTGCCGCCCAGACGGTCTCAGCGCCGCATTCGGCTGCCGCAGCACGCACGACATCGACTTCTGTGCCGAGCCGGACGCCGAGGGCTCCGCCTGTGGATTCGCGTAGGGACCACAGTGTTTTGGCGAGGTAGGCCTGTCGCCGCCCAGGCCATCTATCAATAGCGGGTGTCCAGGCGAATACGGCGGCAGCTGTCCCTGCAGCTTGCGCTTCGATGAGCGCGGGGTTATCCGCCAGGCGGATGTCGCGGCGCACCCACCACAGTGCAGTCACGCGCGGCTCTTCACGAGGAATTGTGGGCCTAACGGTATGGGCATACGGCAAGTGTATTGCGCCCAGTCCGAGCTTCCCGAAGAGAGCAACCATGCAGACGTGGGGCGCACGTGCACGGCATAATGAACACATGGCAGGTGCAGGCACTGGACACCGTGGGCGATCTCATTCGACCCGAGGCGGCGGGCATGCCGCTCAGGGGGCGTGGTGGCGTGACCCCCGCACCTTGAGTTTCCTCTCGGTGGGTGTGGGAGTGGTGGTCCTGGGGGCGTCGTGGCTCACTGGTTTTGGAGGGGGC
>WTKG01000121.1 GCA_011524475.1 Demequinaceae bacterium | reverse complement strand
CCGCGATCATTCACTCCCGCAATAAAAGCCGCAGATAACGCCACACCACTGTCACGCATGTCACGACCTACGGCGACAGCAGAGGCCCCCTCCGGAAGAGCGATCACATCCACAAAAGCCGCACCGATAGCGCGCGTGATCTCGTTGGTCAGTTGTTCGTCTACAACTCCGCGCACGTCATAAGACTTGATGATCGCGGAAAGATCAGGTGTCTGCACGCACCTACCGTAGTCCGTTTAGGCTTCAGAGGACACGACCCGCAGGTGGCCACGCCGCGGTGGTTCTGCGATATCAGTAGACACCGCGGGGGCGACCGAAGGTTGATTTTCGGTTGCAGCCTGACGCACCGCCTGAGCGAGAGCGTCAAGGTCGTCAGGACTCGGAGGGACGTCTACGAATTCTTGATGCAAATGCACCACATCCCATCCTCGAGGAGCAGTGAAGCCTTCTGCATGGTGAGCACACAAATCATAGGAATGAGGCTCCGCTCTGTGCGCAAGGGCCCCCACCACTACCGTCGAGTCGGCATACACATAGGTCAATGTTGCCACCGCGCCTCGAGAACACGGGGTCTTCGTGCATTGCCGAGCATGTGTCATGTTTCGTGACGTTACCGGGCACGTAGCCGTACGACGCGGCACCACGCCGCAGCTAGGTCTATGGTCAACAGTATGGGTAGTCGCAACCGCCACGGCCGGGGGCTCCGCGGAGCCTTGCTTCCCTCTACAGTTCCAGGCCACACAACTGCGCGCGAAAATTTTGACGCCCTCGTGGTGGCGGCCGCCGAGAGGCTCGCACGTCGATGGTCCCGTCACTGGGGTGATGTCGAGTTTGCGACAGAAGACACCCCGCCATCTCTCCCGTCACCCCCACAGCAACGGATAGCCCTCGCGCAAACATTCCCTTCAGAACCCGGCCTGCCGACCCGGATAGTGGTGTACCGGCGCCCGATCGAAGATAGGGCACGGGACGAGCAAGAAAAAGCTGCGCTCGTGCGGGGAGTAGTAGTTCGTCAGGTAGCAGAATTGATGCGTATGGATCCTCGTGATATCGATCCAGATGCAGAGCGCTCCCTTTAAGAACCCCCCTGAGTCTCCGGATAGGGCTGCGGAGCTATCTGGATTTCGTCCACCTCCGGAACCTCAATAACAGGTTCAATCGCGGTAATGAAACCGGGGGCATCTGCGACGAGTAGTGTCCACACCACCTCTCCCGACACGGTAATTGCCGTCCCCGGCATGACGTCCACCGGAATGCGGGCTGCCGTGTCAGGGCCCATCTCGCGCCGGACAAGGAGATCGCCTCCTTCTGCAGTGCGCACCTCCACAGTGGTGGCGGAGGGCGCATACACCGCGACAGAAGGCGAGAAATGCGGGACGATCACGTGCGCGATTTCATCAGTGTGATGGAGTGGTTGCGCACCTATCCAGGCAATATCGTGCGCCATCGCACCGGAGGTTACCGTCTCGTCCGTACGAGGAATTCTTATGCGTCCCGCGGCCACTACCGGCGCGGTGGCGGAAATCGACACTGCAGCATTGCCTACATCGGGGACCACGACATCAGCCGTCTTGCCCGCCTCTATCCGCACACTGCTCACCCCTGGCCAGGGCACCTCTCCCTGAGCATCGATGAGGCTAAGCGAGACCTCGGCATCTTCCAGCGCCACAATGCGAACCATTCCCGTCGCCCCTGCGGCAGCCTCCACTGGCCCGATGGCAGGAATCGCAAGTTGAGTGCTGGGTGGCCCGGTGGGAACGATCCAGTCTGTTCCGTCTGGAATGAAGCCAGCAAGGCGTGAATCTTGGACAAACGCCGCCACCCCTACGCCGGTGGCTTCCACATGGAGTGCTAACACCTCTACATTCGCGGCTTCCGCTTCTAGCAGCAACGAATGACTCGTCTGCGCGCCCACGGCCACAACAGACTCCGGCGTCAAGGCTCCGGAAGGGGAATGCACCCTCACGCGCGCCTCCACCGGCACTGGCCCGGGATTCACCAAAACTAGGCGCGCACTCGCCCCCGGTGTCGTAGCACCACCCACTAGCCAACTGTTCGTGCTCGTACGCACACACGAAGCACCCGCAAGACCCGCCGAATCTCCTGAAGAATTGCGTTCAATCGTGGTCACAAGCTCTTCTTCAAAAGCTACTCCCACACCCAGGTCGGTGAACTCCCCCGTGCGTGAATAAAGACTCCATCGTTGCTGGTTTGTGGAGGTGTCGCCCGCGTCCTGGGTAGCAAGATCAATCTCCCCAGGACAGCCAACCGGGGGATGAAAGGGGGCAACCGCAACGGTTCGAATAGTGACCTGGCTAGGTGAATACGCGTGAGTGGGGACCAGCGCAACCGCCACAAAGGCGGCTATGGCAATAAAACTGGCAAGCGTGCGGGTCATGGAGAAGTCTCCTGGGAGGCGTAACGATACGTGCGAGGAAGCGCCAGAGAAGCTGCCCACACTAAAGCAGCCATACTCGCCCACCACCACAGCCGGTACTCGAGTCTTTCGTGCCACACCACAAGTTCTCCGACTCTTCCCTCCAGCGCAAATGCCACAAAGCCTTCGCTCTCGACACGCTCAAGTGGGTGCCCCGCAACCGTTGCCTGCCACCCGTCCGATGTGCCTGCTGGAGTCGTCACCACCGCCACCGCTGTGACGTCTTCGGTCACTAGATCTGCAGAAATACGGGTCACTCCCGCAAGAGGCATGGAAGTCTGGTCATCAAAGTCGATCCGCGCCCAGGTCGCTGCCGCCTGTGAGGGGGTCACCAGCCAGGACTGACCACTCGGGCTGGACCCGAGAACAGTGAGGTGAGGCGCGGTCGCCACAGTAGCAACCAAGGCATCGTCAGTGATGGGCACCACTACGATCCCCAGACCCACGTCCGCTAATTCACGACTTGCTCCCTGAGCATTCCCGGCGAGCTGCGCAACGGCATCTGAGACCCGTTGGACATCAAGGTCTGGGTTCGAAAAATCCCGCACAAGCCCATCAGCGTCTAGAAAGCCCCGACCCAGCAAAGGCGCAGAACCATCGCGGCCGAGAAC
>WTKG01000089.1 GCA_011524475.1 Demequinaceae bacterium | reverse complement strand
GGCACTCGCGGGTCACGTCGCTTGTGAATGATGGCAAGCGGTGCTCCCATGTGGTCAGACCACTGATCCGCTAAACGCACGCGCCCCGCATCTGGAGACACGATGGTGAGGTTGTCTGGAGCCACACGGCTGCGCACGTACTGGGCAAGCAATGGCATCGCCCATAAATGATCTACGGGACCATCAAAAAATCCTTGAATTTGCGCCGTGTGCAGATCAATCGCCATGATGCGGTCCGCGCCAGCCGTCTTGAACAAATCCGCCATCAACCGCGCTGAAATCGGCTCGCGACCACGATGTTTTTTGTCTTGACGCGCATAGCCGTAACACGGCATCACTACGGTGATCCGCTTCGCTGACGCGCGCTTCAAGGCATCCACCATGATGAGTTGCTCCATCAACGCATCATTGATGGGCGCCGCATGCGATTGGAGTACAAAAGCATCCGTACCTCGCACAGAATCACCGAAACGCACATACAACTCGCCATTAGCAAACGTATGCGCCTCCGTGGGAAGCACATCAATATCGAGTTCTTCCGCCACCGCAGCGGCAAGTTCAGGGTGAGCCCGGCCAGAAACCAACACCATTCGTCTGGCGCTGCTGTGCTCGATGATGTCCCCCACCACTACCCTTCCTTCTCGCCATCTGCGTGCATGTCTGAGACTACCTGTTCGTTCTCGTCCGCCGCGGCTGCTGCTTCCGCGCTAGCTGTGTCAGGCCTGCGGGTACGGACCCATCCTTCCACTATGCGTTGTGCCGAATCATTCATCGCCAGCGCTCCCGCGGGAACATCCTCACGAATCACCGCGCCTGCCCCGGTGTAGGCGCCATCGCCTACGGACACCGGAGCCACCAAAGTGTTATCCGAACCAATCTTGACGTGCTTACCCACCGAAGTGCGGTGTTTAGCGACTCCGTCATAGTTCACAAAAATTGTGCCTGCCCCAATGTTGGATCCCTCTGCCACATCTGCATCACCCACGTAACTGAGATGAGGCACCTTCGCACCCTGACCAATGGTGGCCTGCTTGGTTTCCACAAAAGTGCCTATCTTTGCTCCAGAAGAGAGGTGCGTCCCTGGGCGTAGATACGCGAAGGGCCCCACGCTGGCTCCCGACTCAATAACGGAATCGCTCCCGTGGGTGCGAGTCACGGTAGCGGCTTCGCCTACCTGAACATCGGTGAGAGTGGTGTCGGGGCCCACGACTGCCCCAGAAGCCACTCGTGTGGAGCCGCATAGCTGCGTCCCTGGAAGAATGGTGACGTCCGGTTCAAGAACCACATCCGCATCAATCCACGTCGTAGCCGGATCCTGTACGGACACTCCAGCCTGCATCCATGCGTGCACAATGGTGGTGTTCATGTGAGCTGCAGCGTGCGCAAGTTGAGCCCGATCGTTAACACCTTCGGCCGTGTGCGGATCGTCCATAACGATTGCTTTGACACTGCCACCTGCCTTGCGTGTAATCGCAATCACATCCGTGAGGTAAACCTCACCCGCAGCATTATCAGTCGTAAGCTCCGTCAAGGCTTGACCCAGGACCTGCGCATCAAACGCATAGATTCCCGTGTTGATTTCCACAATCTGACGCTGATCGTTCGTTGCGTCCTTCTCTTCGACGATAGCCATGACATCGCCGTCTTCACCGCGCACCACCCGGCCATATCCCGTGGGATCGTCGACGTGAGCACTCAGAACAGTCACCCGCGCACCGGTCTGCTCATGTGCTTCAGCGAGAGCACGCAAGGTGGCGCCCTCGATGAGCGGCACATCCCCCGATGTCACCAGAATTGTTCCCGATGCTGGAGGCCCGTCCCATGCGTCAAGTGCGCAGTGCACGGCGCGGCCTGTTCCCGGAATTTCATCTTGATCTGCCACCACCGCCTCGGGCGCAATGTCAGCAATGTGCGCGGCCACCTGGTCACGTTCGTGGCGCACCACCACCACGATTCTTTCCGGTGCGACCTGACGCGCCGCCTCCAGAGCGTGGTGGACGAGCGTGCGCCCCGCAATGGTGTGAAGCACCTTGGGAGTGGAGGACTTCATGCGGGTGCCTGCCCCTGCCGCAAGAACAATCACGGCCGCTGGCGACGTTGCGCTCACGTTGCTCCCTTAAGTCAGTCCGAGTGGACGGGTGCCGATGCCCACACTCTACCGCTCAACCCCCACCATGGCTCGCCTCTTCTTGTCTGCTCCGCCCTCAGGATTCGAACCTGAACCGCAAGGCTCCAAAGGCCTGCATGCTGCCGTTACACCAGGGCGGAAGGATGCAATATTGCATTCCAGGAAGACAGTCTGCCAGGAGTCCTGGGACACTAGGAGCATGAACGTCGAATCGAAGAAGACTTCACGCACCCGAATGACGGGTCGACAACGGCGTGAACAGTTGTTGCAGATTGGGCGAGGACTGTTCGCCGAGAAGGGTTTTGAGTCTGTTTCTGTGGAAGAGATCGCCACTCGTGCAGACGTATCAAAGCCCGTTGTCTATGAACACTTTGGCGGCAAAGAGGGCCTTTACGCGGTCATTGTGGACAGAGAGGTGGAGTCACTCTTAGGGGCCCTTACAGGGGCACTGTCGACCCGGGGGCATCCCAAGGAGCTGGTGGAACGTGCCGCCATGGCTCTTCTTGGTTACATCGAAGATTCGCCCGATGGCTTCAAAATGTTGGTGCGCGATTCACCTGTTGCGCAGGCAAGCGGAACCTTCAGTTCCCTCATTGGAGATGTCGCGACGCAAGTAGAAGGACTTCTGGCTGCACAATTTAAGAAACGGGGCCTCGACCCTGCTGTGGCCCCGATCTATTCCCGCATGCTGGTGGGGATGGTGGCACTGACGGGTCAGCATTGGGCGGACGTTCGAGAACCCTCTAAGGAAGCCGTGGCTGCGCATTTGGTGAACCTGGCCTGGAATGGCCTGGGCCATATAGATCGCGAACCGCGCCTAGGTGACTAGACGTCACCCATGAGCAGTGACTGTCGCTCCATTTACCGGGCCAGTAGCAACCAACACGTGATCCGCGGTTCCTGAGGCTGTCTCTTATACACATCTCC
>WTKG01000161.1:1176-3102 GCA_011524475.1 Demequinaceae bacterium | reverse complement strand
TGTGCGTGCAGCACGAGACGCCGGATGTGACTTCACAGCTGACTGGACACACCTGAAACTCACCGGACCCTCCGGGGCCACCGTCGCCCTGAAGGATCCTTTCCGGGCAGTCGACGAACGGGTAGATGCACTCATCGCTCACGCTGTTCGTACGGGTGGCACCGTAGAATGACATTTCACTCACCCCAAGGAGACATATGAGGCGCCTGGTCATCACCATGGTTGCAGTAGCCATGGTTGTCTCAGGTTGCGCAACGGGTCCCCTCAATGTCGCAACCAGGCCCATTGATCTCGTCGAGGTGGGTGTGGACGATGCCGGTACCCCCACAATTTCAGCTCCCAGCGACCTTGAGGTTACTTCCGCGCGGTCACGGACAGAATGGCGCGGTGAGGGAGAAATTCTGGCATTTGGCGACATCGCGGTACTCCACCTGTTTGCAGTGAGCATCGCCACGGGAGAAGTGGTCCGTTCGACATGGAATCCCCCGGAGGGCGAACCGGCTCTTCCGCAGACGGTGCGGTTCACGCCAGACGATGTAGGCGCAGACTTGTTCGCGGCACTTAACGGGAAGCGGGCAGGCGCACGGGTGGTTCACCTTGCTCCGCCACAAGAAGGGCGTGAAGAACTGGGACCGGTGGCCATTGTGATTGACATCGTCAATCCTCGCGCGTCTGGACCCGTAGAGGCCTCTCCTGCAGACATGCCTATTGTGGAAGAAAGCGACAGAGGAATACCCACGATCACGCTCCGTGATGTGGAGGCTCCAGACGTCTTGCAAGTACACACTGTTATTCGTGGACAGGGATCTCAGATACGAGCAGGCTCATGGGCACTACTGGAATACGTTGCAGTGGACTATTCCACTGGTGCGGTATGGCAAACATCATGGAACGAGTCCACACCTCCGTGGGAAGTCCAATTAGGCGTAGGTGCCACTATCCCGGGGCTTGATATCGGACTCCTCGACCAGAGCGAAGGCTCGCGCGTATTACTTGTGGTTCCACCCGAAGATGCCTACGGAGAAACCGCCCTGGTGTTCGTGGTGGATGTCATTGCTGTATGGAACGGAGAAGCCGCGTGAGCGTAGCAATTCGTCTCATTCCCTGTCTGGATGTCGATGCAGGCAGAGTCGTGAAGGGCGTTAATTTCGCGGACTTGAAAGATGCTGGCGACCCGGTTGAATTGGCGCGCACATACGGACTTTCGGGAGCAGACGAAATCACCTTTCTTGATGTTTCTGCGTCAGCCGCGGGGCGTGACACCACGATTGAGGTAGTGCGCCGCACTGCCGGAGAGGTCTACATCCCCCTTACTGTCGGGGGAGGCGTGCGCTCCGTGGAGGATGTGGATGCTCTCTTACGGGCAGGGGCAGACAAAATCTCTATCAATACTGCCGCGATCCGCAGGCCGGAGCTCATCTCAGAGATCTCTCAAAAATTTGGGTCTCAAGTGCTGGTGTTGAGCGTGGACGCACGGCGAGTGAGTGGTGACGTTCAGACGAAATCCGGTTTTGAAGTAACGACGCATGGTGGCCGGCGCGGGACGGGAATTGACGCAGTCACGTGGGCACATGAAGGGGTAGAACGAGGAGCAGGTGAAATCCTGCTTAATTCAATGGATGCCGATGGGATGACCACCGGATTTGATATCGACATGATTAGTCAGGTTCGCGCTGTGGTCTCGGCTCCACTCGTAGCTTCCGGAGGCGCGGGGACTGCGGAGCATTTTGTGGAGGCGGCCCATGCCGGAGCGGACGCGGTTTTGGCCGCCTCGGTTTTCCATTTCGGGACGCTCACCATTGAAGACGTGAAAAGCACGATGCGCGAGGCCGGTATTGACGTGCGGTAGGAGTTCCACGCCTCATGCGCGAGGCGTGGAATGATGAACACATGCTAGATCCGGCTATCGCCACGCGACTGAAGACC
>WTKG01000161.1:0-1076 GCA_011524475.1 Demequinaceae bacterium | reverse complement strand
ACGTGGCCTCCTTTTGCCGAGTTTTGCGCGTTAGGGGACACTCATCGTGTTGTTCCTGTGGTGCGCAGACTCTTCGCCGATGCTCTTACGCCTGTGGCTGTCTATTCAGCATTGGCTGAGGAACGTCCAGGAACATTCATATTGGAGTCAGCTCACCCCGATGGTTCGCGTTCCAGGTTCTCCTTTATCGGAGTGCATTCACGTGCCACGCTGACGGCTTCCGACGGCCATGCCAGGTGGCACGGAGACGTCCCTCAGGGACTTACGTCAGGGCCCCCCATGGAGGCGATCCGTTCGGCGCTTGAACACATGGCCTCCGAGGCGATTCCGGGGCTGCCGCCCCTCACGGGCGGTTTGGTAGGAGCCTTGGGCTGGGACGTGGTGAGGGAATGGGAACCCACGCTTCCTGCGAACGCTCCTGAAGGTCTCGCATTGCCTGATGTGGTGTTGCTTTTTGCCACAGATATTGCGGCGGTAGACCATGTGGATGGAAGCGTGTGGCTTATCGCCAACGCGGTCAATGCTGACGGTGCCCCTGAACGTATTGACGAAGCGTATGCAGATGCGCTGACGCGACTTGATCGCATGCAGGCAGCTCTTGAAGAGATAGACCTGTCTGCCGTGACTGAAGTGGACAGTGCGGATGTGGACGTACCGATCTCGGCTTTCACGAGCCCGGGGGAGTACGTCCACACAGTAGAGAAGGCGCAAGAAGCAATCCGCGACGGAGAAGTTTTTCAGGTAGTTCCCTCGCAACGTTTTGATGTGGAGTGTGCGGCATCGCCCTTGGATGTGTACCGCATGCTCCGCACGCTTAATCCGAGCCCGTATTTGTATTACTTTCAGTTAGAGGACCTAGATGGACAGCCTTTTGCCATAGTGGGGTCCAGCCCTGAATCACTTGTGACAGTGCGTGATAGAGACGTGTCTACGTTTCCTATTGCTGGCTCACGTCCACGTGGGGCAACCCCCGGAGAAGATGCAGATTTAGAAAAGGAGTTACGGGCTGACCCTAAAGAAATCGCAGAGCACGTAATGCTGGTGGATCTTGCCCGTAATGATTTGGTCAAGGTGTG
>WTKG01000026.1 GCA_011524475.1 Demequinaceae bacterium | reverse complement strand
TGGTGTGGGGTGGCTGGCATGGCTCCTCGTCCGCGGGGATAGGGTATATCGTCTCTACGTATTCACGCAAGACTGGTCAGGGCTTGCAATAGGTGTCGCGTGTGTGGCATCGGCGATCCCGCTGTACGTGATGCGGAGGCGTGCCCTTGCCCTGGTCGTTGCCGTGACATCCATGATGATTGGGTGCGTGGCGGTGGTGACCTCTCCGCTTATGGATGTTCGTTTTGAATGGGCTCCGTTGGCGTGGATTGTGGTGGGCCTGCTCGTCTTTGTGGGGGCGCATGTGGCGGCAGTTGCCCCCCGCTCTGTTGCGTATGTGGTGGCTGCGATCGCAATGCTTATGGGTGCGCAGGTTGCTTCCGTGGATTCGTGGCGGCTGGGAATGTTAGTGACGGGCATGGTGGTGGCGCTGACCTTGGGGGTCTATGCGGTGCGATATCGAGGGGCTCTCACCTCGCTCATTCCGGCAGCAGTCGGAATGTTTATTTTTGTTCCTCAATTCGTGTGGGAAGTGTTTGAGGATGCAATCGTCGTGTGGGGTGCAGTGTTAGTGCTCGGTTTAGTTTTTGTGGGACTGGCTGTGGTCTTACTTCGCTTTCGCCGTCGTGAAGCCTAGGCAATGAGTGTGGCCGGGCGCGCGTACGCACCCGGCCACGGCCCTCGTTACGACACTTGGATGTCGATGCTGGTGGGCTTTGATTCTTCTGCCTTCGGAATCGCCACCGTCAGAACTCCATCTTTCGCGTGTGCGGTAACTCCGCTGGGGTCCACCCGTTTGGGCAGTCGCACGCTGCGGCGGAAAGAGCCGAAGCGTCGCTCCACGCGCCGGAAGTCGCTGAGTTCTTTGTCTGCATAGAACTCGCGTTCTCCAGAAATTTTGAGCATGTTGTGCTCAAGGGTCACCGAGACATTGTCTGCGGAAACTCCGGGGAGTTCCGCGTGCACCGTGTAGGCGTCGGCGTTTTCCTCGATATCCAACGCTGGACCGAATGCGGACATCCCGCGGGGGCCTTCCCCTAAAAATTGTCTCATCAGGGTGGTGAAGTCTCCGGATTGCGGGACGATTTCGTGCCGTCCAATTACATGGGTTCCCATGAATCCTCCTCTGGATTGGGTGTCACGATCGGCGCGTAGGCGCCTTTCGTTATGTCAAGTATTCCGTACAGAGGTGTAGATGTCAAGAAAGTTGAGCCAAGCTTGCTCAACTTTTCACTGAGGGCGGACACGCGATTGCTGTGCACAGAGAAACGTATGTATAGCGCGGTGGGGTGGCTTTGACGTGTGTCGCGTGGTGAGATAGCCCTGTGACAGAGCCCCATGAGCGTTGGCGTGCGCTAGTAGACGAGATTGATGCTCACCAGTTTTCCTATTACGTACGAGATGAACCCACGATCTCTGACGCTGAATATGACAACTTGTTGAAGGAATTAGGGGCGCTTGAGGAGCGGTATCCCGCTTTGCGCACAGCGGATTCCCCCACAGTTCGGGTAGGGGGGACATATTCCACGGATTTTGCGGCAGTCGCACACCGAGAACGCATGCTTTCCCTTGATAACGCGTTCTCTTTTGAAGACATCACTCAGTGGTATGCACGGCTCTCACGAGAGGCCAACGCAGAGTACTTAACTTTGTTATGTGAGCCGAAAATAGATGGTCTGGCTCTCTCGCTCACGTATATCGAGGGAAAGTTGCGCCATGCCGTTACCCGTGGTGATGGCCGCACGGGAGAGGATGTCACCCTCAACGCACGCACGATCACCACGATCCCCCATACCCTCACGGGGGAGCCTCCGAACCTGGTGGAAGTACGAGGAGAGGTGTATCTGCCTGTAGAAGAGTTCACTCGATTGAACGAAGCGTTAGTTGCGGAGGGTAAGCCACCATACGCAAATCCGCGCAACACCGCGGCAGGGTCTTTGCGTCAAAAAAACCCGCGTATCACTGCGCAGCGTCCGCTTGCCATGACTGCCTACGCAGTGGGAGCACTCGAATGGGGATCGGGCAGTGTTGATCTTCGACTGGAAACTCAACAGGGTGTCTATGAGGCGTTGTCTGAGTGGGGGTTACCGACGTCTTCGGAGTCCTCTGTGGTCGAAGGTGTTTCTGGTGTGCAGGACTACGCACGTCAGTTGGAAAAACGTCGTCACGCCCTCGTACATGAGATTGATGGAGTGGTGATCAAACTCAATGATCGGCGTCTGCAAAAAGAACTCGGTGCCACCTCGCGCGCTCCACGATGGGCCATTGCTTTCAAGTTCCCTCCAGAAGAGGTGAACACGCAGTTGCGTGACATTCGAGTCGATGTGGGGCGCACCGGCAGAGTGACGCCTTATGCGGTGTTGGAGCCAGTGAAGGTGGCGGGTTCCACGGTTTCTTCTGCGACTCTGCATAACGCAGAGGAGGTTGCGCGTAAAGGAATCAAGATTGGCGACACCGTGGTGGTACGCAAAGCAGGTGACGTGATTCCTGAGGTGGTGGCTCCAGTAGTCGCAGCCCGGACTGGCCACGAACGTGAGTGGAAGATGCCTGCAGAGTGCCCCAGTTGCGGGACGCTTCTCGCGCGTCAAAAAGATGCTGACGTGGATCTTCGGTGCCCCAATGTTCGCTCGTGCCGTGGGCAGCTCGTCGACCGCTTGACGTTTATTGGTTCCCGCAATGCCCTCGACATAGAGGTATTGGGAGAAAAATCTGCTCTTGCATTGGTGGATTCTGGTGTTCTGGAAGACGAGTCCCGGCTTTTTTCGTTAACGGACGTAGATCTACGTACAACGGAGCTGTTCACTTTGGAGGCAGCAAGCACGCGGGAGGGAATCGCACGCGAGGCAGGCGATCTCACTGCCAATGCACACAAGCTCCTCGACAATGTACGCGAGGCACGCAATCGCCCGCTGTGGCGCGTCTTAGTAGCGTTGAGCATCCGGCATGTGGGGCCCACAGCCGCTCGGGCACTTGCGAGTCACTTTCGTTCCATGGACGCTATACGCTCCGCGAGCGTGGCAGAACTTGCGGAAGTGGAGGGCGTGGGACAGACGATTGCGGAGTCTGTGGTGGCCCACTTTGCGGTGCCATGGAAGGCTGCCATCGTGGAGTCTTGGCGCGATGCTGGGGTTTCTATGGAAG
>WTKG01000005.1 GCA_011524475.1 Demequinaceae bacterium | reverse complement strand
CCCCCGCCCATTCCACAATCAGAGGATGCGCCAGTGGACATCCCGCTCCCGCCAGAGATGGAGCCCTCTCAGGAGCAAGCGGATCAAGGGGATGGGGAAATTCCGCAGTCTCCAGTAGCTACGGAGACAGCAGGACCCTCGGTATCCCCAAGCGAGTGGAGCCTTGATGACTTGCTGGGGGGCGAACCACAGAAGTAGTAACCCTGGCACAATTGAGGGTCTGAGGAGAGTTGACCGAGCGGCCGAAGGTGACGGTCTTGAAAACCGTTGAGGCGTAACCCGCCTCCGTGGGTTCGAATCCCACACTCTCCGCCAGTAAAGGAGACGGGCATGGGCTACCTGTGTCACAAACCCATTCTGTTCTTGTCGAGACACGTGGCAGCAGGGTGACGGTTGAGTGACGTCTTCAACCGAACGTCTTCTCTGGGGATGCGCGCTACTCGTCACCCCGGCGATTTACCCAACTATCGGGATTATGCGACCGCTGTCGAGTTTTTCGAGAACAAGGCGTTCTTGACGATATTCAAGGGGCATGAGCATTGGCGCCTTTGCCGTGTTGGGGGTATTGTCAAGTCTCGTTGTACCTGGGAGACGTCGCATAGTCTGGCCTAGTGCGCGGCCCTGCTAAGGCCGTGAGCGGTTTTGCCGCTCCGTGGGTTCAAATCCCACCGTCTCCGCCAGTGACGAAAGCCTGATCAGTGGGTGGAATCTTTGACACGAACCTGCTCACGATTCTGCGCTAGACTCGCTCACCGGTCCCATTGCACCATGCGCCCGTAGCTCAACGGATAGAGCATCTGACTACGGATCAGAAGGTTGGGGGTTCGAATCCCTCCGGGCGCGCCAGGCTTTACGACGCAGGCCCGTCGACGATGCCGTCTTCGAGGGCGCGCACATACAAATCCACACGGGACCGTGCGGGGCGTCCCACGCGGGCGTACTTATTGCGAATGCGGGTGACATAGTCAGCTACTGTCTCGCGTGAGATTCCCATCCGGTTAGCGACGGTGTTCGCGGTTTCTCCTGAGGCGTAGAGACTGAGAACCTCTTCTTCACGAGGCGACAACTTGGCATCCGCTAAGTCCGAGGCAGAGTCAATAGCAGATGCCCAATCCGTCCCGAATACCTCACCGCCCTGGGCGGCCGTTTGTACCGCATGCATGAGTTGTTCAGCGGGTGCGGATTTGCGAATCAGTCCTAGTGCTCCGCTCCGGGCGGCTTGTTGAATGAGTTTGCGATCTTCCGCACCGGTATAGATAAGAACTTCGGCTCCCATGTTATGAATCGTGGCCACGTTTTCGGTGGGGGAAGATCCGTCATTGAGTCGCAAATCAAGCACGACAAGGTCGAGTTCTTTGTCCAGTTCCATGAGTTTGGTTACCGTTTCGACGCTGGCAACCACATCAATATCGTCTGCGCCAGCCATAACTTCCGCAAATCCGCGTGAAATGAGGGCGTGGTCTTCGACAAGAGCGACGTTGTGCTTATCCATGGAGAACCTCCTTGTCTACACAAACCACGGTAGCGTGCCTGCGTGAAAAGTGCTTGGTGAAATCTTCTCTGGTAGCGCTGGAGGAGAGGAATCCCACATTATGGATGCCGGAGGTATACCTGTGAATCCCCATCTTTTACGTGCCGGCGCTGTTGTGGCGGTGACAGCAGCGTGTGTTGTTGCCGTGAGTTCAGCTTGTTCTGTGCTTGGCGGCGACTTAAGGGTCGGAGATTGTTTTGACGCTGGCCCTGTTCTTGATGGTGGCACCGGCGTGCGAACATCGTCGTGTTCTGGACAGCATGATGCCGAGGTGGTGGGGATCGTCCCTGTGCCAGGTGACACCCGCGAACAGGCTGTTCTCGATGAGATCGTTGCGGAGGAATGCGAAGAAGCTTTCGAGGAGTATGTGGGTGCTGCTGCCTGGGATTCGATGTTTCGCCTCCGAGCCCTTGTGCCGAGTGAGGAAGCGTGGCAAAACGAGTCCGACCGGGTAGTCATTTGCTTTGCGTGGACCGCGGAATTGGGTCCTATCGACTATTCCGTGCGGGACGTGCGCGCCTAACCTTCAAACTGCACTGTTCCCGCGACAAAGGAACCCACCAGTGTGCCGCCGTCACGGTAGGCCACACAGACCCCTCTGCGGATTCCGCTCTCCCAGGCATCCGCGCTTGGGGCCCATGCGACCCAACGTAGGCCCTGCTCCCAGTCGCTGGACTGAAACATGGCTGCGGCAGAGTTTCCAGGTTGAATCACATCGCTACAAAAATCGAGTAGTTCTGTGCGTACGGCAGTCGTTCCAGGAAAAGTCTCTCCAGAGAAATCAAAATCCGCGACGATCTCTGCCCCATGAGAGACATCACACGGCACTGCGGTCACCGTCTCCACCCGTCCGTTGGCGCCCACCCCTTCGAGACACAGGCCCACAGCGGCTTGCACGGCATTGATGGATTCAGGATTGCGTGTAGCCATAGACACTTCCGTAGTGTCGAGATCACGCACGGCGTTCACACCAAAAAATATTGCCGTGATCACCACAGCTGCACTTACCGCAGCGAGCAACCACCGGCGGCCCCTTTTCTTGCGATTTTTTCGCTCGGTATACGCATCCCATCCCGGCGCTTGATATGCGCGGGGATAGAGACTTTCTGCGTCTCCGGTGGGGCCACTGGTCATGTTGTGGTCACCGCGTCAGTGAATGTCACGATCACGGGTACATGATCGGAGGCGCCTTTACCTTTGCGCTCATTTCGCACGATCTCTACATCAGTGGCATGGGCGGCTAAAGGTTCCGAAAGATAGGCGAAGTCGATGCGCATACCTTCGTTGCGCGGGAAACGTAACTGGGTGTAATCCCAGAAGGTATACGTGTGTGGCTCCGGAATGAACTGTCGCGACACTTCCCGGTAGCCGGCGTCGCCAAAAGCGGCAAACGCTGCACGTACCTCGTCTGTGACGTGAGTGGGTGCGGACGCATCTTCTGTGCTCCAGATATCCGTGTCTAGCGGGGCGACGTTCCAGTCCCCCACGATCGCCGTGAGATTGTTGCTCCACTCGTGTGCAGCAGCCTGCAAGGTGTTCAAAAAATCCACTTTGTAGCGGTAGTGCGGGTCGTCTAGGCCCCGACCGTTGGGAAC
>WTKG01000039.1 GCA_011524475.1 Demequinaceae bacterium | reverse complement strand
TGGCGTAGACGTGGTCGAGATCGGTATACCTTATTCCGATCCGGTACTGGATGGTCCGGTAATCCAACAGGCAAGCGCCATAGCCTTGGAAGCAGGGGCGCGCATTGAACAGGTGTGTGAAGCCGCGCGTGTAGTGAAGGCCGCTGGTGCGGTTCCACTCGCGATGAGTTATTTCAATCCGTTGCTTCAATACGGTTTAGAGCGGTTTTGCGAAGACTTTTCTCACGCGGGTGGCGCGGGCGTGATTACCCCGGACTTGACTCCCGATGCGGCGGGGTCTTGGGGAGACATCGCGTCCTCACACGGCTTAGACACGGTGTATTTGGTGGCTCCTTCCTCGACTCCCGAACGCTTGGCGCTGACCGCCGCAGCTTCGCGTGGGTTTGTATATGCCGCTTCGGTTATGGGCGTCACCGGCGCTCGCTCCTCGGTGGGAGTTCAGGCTAAAGAACTTGTGACGCGTACGCGCGCGGCAGGGGCGGCACGAGTGTGTGTGGGGTTAGGAGTATCCACTCAGGCACATGCAGCCGAAGTTGCGGAGTATGCAGATGGAGTGATTGCCGGCAGCGTTTTTGTGAAATGTATCGACCCGGATGGTGACGATGCGGCCGGTATTGCTGATATTCGGGCCACAGCTGCTGCGCTCGCCGCGGGCGTGAGAGGAGAATCATGATTCCACTTGCTATTCCTAGCCCTCCGGAAGGCGCGGAAGTACTCATTTCCCTGGGCCCGCTAGAGATTCGCTCCTATGCGATAGCAATTTTGACCGGGATTTTCGTCGGACTCTGGTGGGCAAGGCGCCGATGGGTGGAACGTGGCGGTGCGCCTGAAGTAGTCGAGGACATCGCGTTGTGGGCGATCCCCTTTGGCATTATTGGCGGCCGCATCTACCACGTCATTTCTTCTGGGTATTTGTACTTTGGCGGAGAAAACTGGTGGGAAGGTACTCGAGGTACCTGGATAGATGCTTTCAAGATATGGGAAGGCGGCCTTGGGATCTGGGGCGCCATAGCCTTTGGTGCCCTCGGTGCATACATAGCGTGCCGCCGTAAAGGCGTCTCGTTTGTGACCTTTATGGACGCAGCTGCACCGGGAATATTGCTTGCACAGGCAATCGGAAGGCTAGGGAATTACTTCAACCAAGAGCTTTTCGGTGCCCCCACGACGTTGCCATGGGGGCTTGTAGTGGATCCAAGTTCGCCCAATTTTCCGCGTGAGTATCCAGTAGATACGCTGTTCCACCCCACCTTTTTGTATGAAATTTTGTGGAGCCTGGCAGGTGTGGTTCTCATCATTTACCTGGAGCGCCGCTTCCGTTTGAGTGGTGGGCAAGTCTTCTGGCTCTACGTGATGATCTACACCTCCGGACGGCTGTGGATCGAGACCGTGCGCATCGATGAGGCCGCCCTGGTGGGGGGAGTGCGCATCAACGTGTGGGTATCGATTGCCGTTCTCGCACTAGCCGCGATGATGTACATGCGTCTGCGTTCACGGAAACAGCACAACGGTGAGCCTTCGGTCGCAGTGCCGGGCGCGGACTAAATATCGTCTGAATTTCGTCAATTCGAGCACCTTCGCGCGGTACGCTGGAAGCCTTGGGCCACCGTCGCCCCGGCTGTATCCATGACACGCTTATGCGTATCTCGAGACAACAATCAGGATGGTGAAATGTCGCATCAAGGGTCCCCTGCGCGCACAGGTCTGTATGACCCTGCATATGAACACGACGCATGTGGAGTCGCTTTTGTGGCCACCCTGCGTGGATCTGCGGGGCGAGACATCACTGATGCGGGGCTCACGGCGCTCAAGAACCTTGAACATCGCGGAGCTGTAGGCGCCGAAACGGAAACGGGTGATGGGGCTGGCATCCTTACCCAAATACCGGATGTTTTTTTGCGCCGCGAGGTTGCCTTCGATCTGCCTCCCATGGGGGAATACGCGGTGGGAATCGCCTTTATTACCCCGGGGCAGAGTGATTCTGACACAGAATCTGTGGAATTAGCCGCTCAGGCTGAAGGAGTCACGGTTCTGGGTTGGCGAGAGGTGCCGGTGAATCCGGAGGGCTTGGGCCCGAGTGCGCGGGACGCAATGCCCGAATTCCGACAGGTGTTTCTTTCGCACCCCGGTTCTTCTGGCATTGATCTCGACCGAAAAGCATTCCGAGTACGCAAGCGCGTGGAACACACAGGTGGTCCTTTTATTGCGTCGTTGTCCTCTCGCACCCTCACCTACAAAGGGATGGTTACGACGTACCAGCTTGAACAGGTATTCCCCGACCTGCGTGACCCAGATTTCGAAACCCAACTGGCACTTGTGCACTCACGTTTTTCCACCAATACCTTTCCCTCGTGGCCACTGGCCCAGCCATTGCGGGGAATTGCTCATAACGGCGAGATCAATACTGTGCGGGGTAACCGTAACTGGATGAGCGCACGTGAGGGAACGTTGGCGTCTCCGTTACTGGGAGACATGGCGAACATTGTGCCCGTGTGTGATCCCCACGGATCAGACACCGCAAGTTTTGACGAGACCCTTGAACTTCTTACCCTTGCGGGCAGATCTATCCCTCATGCCGTCATGATGATGATCCCTGCGGCGTGGCAAAACGATCCTTATATGGATCCCGAAGTGCGTTCCTTTTACGAGTACCACTCGATGTTGATGGAAGCCTGGGATGGTCCGGCGGCCCTTCACTTCTCCGACGGAACGGTGATCGGTGCGACGTTGGACCGTAACGGGCTTCGCCCGGGACGTTTTGTCGTCACTCAAGACGGGCTCGTGGTGTGTGGTTCAGAGACAGGTTTGTTAGATATTGACCCTGCCACGGTGGTGCGCAAAGGTCGCCTGCAGCCGGGCCGAATGTTCTTGGTGGACACCCATCGCGGAACGATCATCGAAGACGAAGAAATCAAGAGCACGCTCGCCGCGGAACATCCCTATGGCGAATGGATCAAGGAACATACTCTCCGTTTAGCGGATTTGCCGGAGCCCACCCACGTGGTCCCTAGTGCCGATTCAGTGCTGAGGCGCCAACGTGTCTTTGGCTATACCCAAGAAGAACTAGATGTGCTGCTTCGTCCCATGGCAAGCACAGGAATCGAGCCCCTTGGCGCGATGGGTTCCGATACCCCCATTGCAGTGC